>NZ_DAIOIA010000030.1:0-27777 GCF_036744435.1 Propioniciclava sp.
AAGGCGCCCGTGCCGTCCGACGGGTCGGTGAACCCTGCCTACCTCCTGTGCGTCTCCCTCGGCGGTGGCAGCGCGTACGGCACCGGTGCCGCCGGGGGAGGGCTGTACCTCGACGGTGCCAAGGAGGGTGAACTCGACGTGGTCGCCCCCTGCGCCTTCGCCGACGGGTCGATGATCGACGACTGGGGGATCGCCTACTACTCGAACGGAACAATCCGGGGCAAGGACCTGTCAACCGTGTTCCGCTTCGACGTGCACGCTGTGCCGCGCGTCTTCTAGGCGCCCGTCCACGCCGACCGCCGCCGCCTCGGCAGCGCCGGGTGGCGGCGTCCCTGCGAGAGCCGAACAAGGCCCGCCCGGAAACCTGGGCGGGCCTTGTCGCGTCCGATGCCGACGACGGCGGACGATTCACGCACTCAGCCGATCGGGAACCGCCCCCACCGGCTGAGGATGCGCTCGCTGATGAGGTCGTTGCCCCCGGGGGAGGGGTGCAGGCGATCGGTCAGCAGCGGCGCATCGTCGGCACCGAAGAACTCCAGGCCGTCCACCCAGGACAGGTGCGGATCCTCGGCCATCCGCGCCTGGGCTACCTCGTAGGCGATCTGGCGGGCCCGCGACACCGTGAGGGCGCCCTCGTCCTTCTCCACGTCGCGGCGCGAGGGACGCATCGTCCCGCCGTCGTCGATCACCGGGCCCGGGGTGTCCTCGTGGATCGGGCAGATGATCGCCCCGATGAGCACCAGCGGCGTGGTCGGGTGACCGTCGCGCACCGTGTCCAGGAACCCGTGCAGCGCGGGCAGGAAGGTGCGCTCCCGCATCGAATCCGCGTTCACCAGGTTGACGCCGATGCACAGCGTGATCAGGTCGGCCGGGGTGTCGCGGATCATCCGCGCCGTGAACTGGTCGGCCTGCGCGTTCCCGCCGAACGCCAGGTTCCGCAACCGCACATTCCAGGCGTCGGCCACCTGCTGGGGGATCGTCCGCGACGGATCGGGCGCGTTCGTGCTGTGGGAGATGGAACTGCCGTGATGCAGCCACCGCGGACGCGCGTCCACGCCGGGCTCCACCGGGCGGTCGGCCTCCAGAGTCACGATCTCCAGGGGAGCCCCGTGGGGGAGCAACACCTCGACGGTGGCGCCGCCCGCAGGCAGATCCGCCGTGACCGTGCAGGACTCGCCCTCGATCCGGTCGATGCGCAACGAGACGGTGTCCACCGCCAGCACGTCGAACGTGGCGATGTCGACGACCCGGGCGGACGCGGCCAGCGGATCCGCGACGCCGCTGCGCGGATGGACGCGGACCACCAGATTCGGGACGCCCGGCTCCCCGCCCGGCATGGCGATCGAGGTGCCGTGCACCGTCACCGTCAACGCGTCGGCGTCGGTGGCGGCCAGCACGCGGACACCCGCCGTGTTGCCCTCCACCCAGCGAAACAGCAGGTCGTTGACCTGCGTCCTCGCGCGGGCGGTCAGCCGGTGGGGGACGAGCCCGCCGTGCGGGCCCTCCACCAGATCGGCCGCGTCCACGATGAACGGCGCCAGACCGGTGCCGGTGATCCGCACGCTCATGAAGGCGACGCCTCCGCGGCAGCGTCGGTGAACTCGGCCAGCACCTCACGGGTCAGCCCCATGTTCCAGGTGGTCAGCTTGATCATCGGCAACTGCAAGAACATCTGAATCAGCTCGCTCGACTGCTCGGCCAGCGTCGCCGGGATGCCCGCCCGCACCCGGTCCACCAGCACGCGGCCCCGCGGGTGGGCGGCCCACTCGGCGACGGTGTTCCACTCGGTGAGCGGCGACACGTGCCCGTCCCCCTCGGTGGTGACCGTCAGCGTGGCGCGAATGTCGCGGCTCGATGCCGCCACCTCCACCGCATAGGTGCCGGGGTCGACGACCCACTGATGCTCGACCGCGTTCCAGCGGGCCAGGTCGGACGCCTCCACGGTGATGGCGACGCGCTGGCTCGCGCCAGGATCGAGGGTGACCTTGGCGAACCCCCGCAGCTCGTGCACCGGCGGTTGCGAGTGCTGCGGGCGCCGCACGTACACCTGGACGACATCGGAACCGCGCCGCTGTCCGGTGTTGGTGACGGTGACCTCCACCCGCCAGGTCAGCGTGTCGACCACGGAGATCGCGGTGTCGGTCCATGCGAACGACGTGTAGCCCAGGCCGAAGCCGAACGGGAAGCTGACCGAGCGGTCGAGGGCGTCGTAGTACCGGTAGCCGACGTAACCGCCCTCCCCGTAGAGGGCGATCTGATCGTGGCCGGGGAACGTCAAGAACGACGGGTTGTCGGCCAACCGATGCGGGATCGACTCGGCGAGGCGGCCGCCCGGCTCGGCGTCGCCCAGCAGCACATCGGTGAGGGCGGCACCCACCGCCTGGCCGCCGAGCCACTGGCACAGCACGGCGTCGGCGAGGTCGCGCACCTCGTCCAGCGCCACGATGCCACCCCCGGAGACCACGGCGACGATCGGGATCCCGGTTCGGCGCAGTGCGGCCAGCGCGGCGATCTGGTCGGCGGGCAGGTCGATCGAGGACCGGTCGAACCCCTCGGACTCCACCCCGTCGGGCTGTCCCAGGAACACGATCGCCACGTCGGCGTCGCCCGCCGCGTCGAGGGCCTCCTGCAGCAGGGTGTCGGCGTCGGGGGCGTCCGGTCCGGAGGTGGAGGGGAAGCCGGGCACCGCGGTGACCGACTCGATGCCCAGCCGCGAGGTGAGCGCGTCGAGGGGAGCGGTCACGCGGGTAGGAACCACCCGCGACGACCCGTCCCCCTGGTAGCGGGGCGTGACGGCCAGGTCACCGACCAGCACCACCCGGCCCGGGGTGGCAGCCAGCGGGAGGACGCCGCTGTTGGTGAGCAGCACCATCCCGTCGGCGGCCGCGCGGCGGGCCAGCGCCTCCCCGGCCTCCACGTCGATCTCGGTGGGGTGACCCTCGCGGGGGGTGGTGCGGTCGGCGAGCTGGGCGAGCCGGGCGCGGACCGTGTCCAGCACGGCCGGATCCAGGCGCCCCTCGCGGACGGCGGCGACGACCTCCTCGTCGGTCCCGGAGGGTGGCATCTCCAGGTCGAGCCCGGCGGCGACGGCGGCCACCCGGTCCGCCACCGCGCCCCAGTCCGACATCACGAGGCCGTCGAAGCCCCATTCGTCGCGGAGCAGTTCGGTGAGCAGCCAGTGATCCTGGGAGGCGTAGACGCCGTTGATCTTGTTGTAGGAACACATGAACGCCCACGGCGCATGGTTGCGGACCAGGTGCTCAAAGCCGCGCAGGTACAACTCACGCAAGGTGATCTCGTCGACGCGCGCGTCGATCCGCATCCGGTCGGTCTCCTGGTTGTTGACCGCGAAGTGCTTCGGAGTGGCGGCGACCCCGCGGGACTGGATGCCGTCCACCATCGCGCCGGCGAGCCTGCCGGAGATGCACGGATCCTCCGACAGGTACTCGAAGTTGCGGCCGCCGAGCGGGGAGCGCTTGATGTTGAGCCCGGGCCCGAGGAGCACGTCGACGCCCTGGGCGCGTGCCTCGGTGCCGAGCGCAGCCCCCACTTCGCGCATCAGCGGCTCGTTCCAGGTCGAGCCGAGCGCGACGGCCGTGGGGAAGCAGGTCGCCGGCAGCGACCCGCCGATACCGAGGTTGTCCCCGCCCGCCTGAGGCTGGCGGCGCAGGCCGTGGGGGCCGTCCGACAGCGTCAGCTCGCGGATCTCGCCGGGGAGCTCCGTGGAGGACCACATGCCGGCCCCCGACGTCAGCGCGGCGAGCGCTGCGAGGTCATCGGCCCCTTCAGGGGTGTGCGTCGTATCAGTCATCACGTGCCTTTCGGGTGTCGGACGCGCCGCCGGGCAGGTCGATGCCCAGCAGGCGCAGGAAGGTCACGACGTCGTCGGCCATGCCGAAGCCGTCGGGGGAGGTCGGGTCGCGGAGGATCCATTGGAGCTGGAGCCCGTCCATGAGAGCCACGAGCTGACGCGCAGCAGCCTCCGGGGCGATGGCGATGGCGGGCGGGTGGGCGGAGAAGCGGGCGGCGAAGGCCTCGGTGAACGACTCGACCACCCGTTCGTACCGGGCCACGAAGTAGGCGTGGGCGGGATGCTCGGGGTCGGTGGCCTCGGCGGAGAGCTTGACGAACAGCGAGATCATGGTCGGGCTCTCGGCGTTCAGCCGGACGACGTTGATGAGCTGGGCGAAGACCCCGGCGACCGCGTGCGGGTCGCGCCAGTGGGGGGACAACGTGTCGTCGGGACGCAGCGCACGGTCGAACTGGAGCGCGTCGCGCCACGTCAGCACTTGCAGGATCAGTTCGTCCTTCGAGGCGAAATGATGCAGCAACCCCGCGTGCGTCAAGCCGGCCGCCGCCGCGATGTCGCGCAGGGAGACGTTGCTGGATCCGGACTCGCTGAACAGGTCCAGCGCGCAGCGGATGATGCGCTCCCGGGTGCGCTCCCCCTTGGACTGCTTGGCCCGCGGAGACCGCGATCGGCACCACCTGGGTGTTCGACCGCCGAGACGACTACTGGGGCGACAAGCTCCCCTTCAAGCGCGTGGTCTTCAGCGTCTTCGACAACGAGAACGCCATGGTCAACGGCCTCAAGACCGGCCAGCTGAACTCGGCGCTGCTCCAGACCTCTGACCAGCAGGCGGCGGCCAAGTCCGACGCCAACCTGACCAGCCAGGACACGTCCTTCGACTTCCAGGGCATCCTGATCTTCGACCGCGGCGGCAAACTCAACCCCGCCCTGGCCGACGCCCGGGTGCGGCAGGCGCTGAACTACGCCATCGATCGTGACGCGCTCGTCGAGGGCATCCGGCAGGGCCGCGGCACGGCGACCGCGCAGGTCTTCGGAACCAGCACGAAGGGCTACGACGCGAGCCTCGACACCTACTACTCCTACGATCCGGCGAAGGCGAAGGCGCTGCTGGCCGAGGCGGGCTACGCGTCCGGCCTGACCGTGACCCTGCCGAACATGCCCACGATCTCGACCGACAACATCCGCACGGCGCTGACCTCACAGATGGCCGAGGCCGGGATCACCCTGGAGTGGGCCGAGAGCGCGAACCCGTTGCAGGAGATCTTCCGCCAGTTCAAGTTCCCCGGCATGGTCATGAACATGGGCCAGTCCTCCAACGACTGGAACTACGTCCAGACCTACATTCAGCCCGGCACGTTCAACTTCTTCGGCAACTCCGACCCGGTGCTGACCGAGCAGGCGGCCACGCTGCAGACCACCACCGGTGCCGAGTACGACGCGGCCGCCACAGCGATCAACCGGCGTTTCGTCGAGCAGGGCTGGTTCGTCCCGTTCTACCGGATGACCTACGCGCTGGTGTCCGACAAGACGGTGACGGTGGTGCCGCAGGACGGCATGGCGGTCCCGTCGCTGTACAACTACACCCCCGCTTCCTGAGGGACGCTTCTCCGACGTCTCGGGGCGGGCGGCGCGTCCGCCCGTCTCGAGACCAGAAGGGCAATACGCATCATGGTCAGATTCGTCGCGCGGCGCCTCGCCGCCGGTGTGGTCTTGCTGTTCGTGATCTCCTTCCTGTCCTACGTCTTGCTGTCCCTGCCGGGCACCGACGTCGGACGGCAGCTGCTCGGGCAGTCCGCACCCCAAGAACTGGTGGACGCCAAGAACCACGAGCTGGGCCTGGATCTTCCGATCCTCACCCAGTACTGGAACTGGCTCCTCGCCGCACTCCAGGGCGACTTCGGTCGGTCCTGGTTCACCTCCGAGAGCGTCGTGCGCGCCATCGGCAACCGGCTCCCCGTGACCCTGTCGCTGATGATCGGCGTCACGCTCATCACCGCGCTGGTCTCCTTCGCCGTCGGCGTCTGGGCGGGTGTCCGGCGCGGCGCCGTCGATCGAGCCCTGCAGATCTTCGGCGTGCTGGGCTATGCACTGCCCGGCTTCCTGGTGACGCTGGTGCTGGTGCTGGTCTTCGCCGTCCAGCTCCGCTGGTTCCCCGCCATCGGCTACATCTCGATCGACCGATCCTTCACCGGCTGGCTGTCCACGGTGACGCTGCCGATCATCGCGCTGTCGATCGGCTCCATCGCGGGCACCAGCCAGCAGGTCCGGGGCTCGGTGATCGAGGTCATGCGGCAGGACTACGTCCGCACCCTGCGGGCGCGCGTGTCCGGGCGGGGCGAAATTGCGAAACCTCACACGATTCTGCGAAACGATGAGAAATCTGGGCCGTTCTGGGCGGATTCTGCGAAACCTCTGGGTGGCAGCGACCTCTCTGGCCAAGGCCCGGCACCAGATCTGCCGATGGGCGTGTGCTCATCAACTGCCCAGAGTCGGTCGTCGACCTCGGAGGGCGTGACCTCACCCACATGTCGATGATCGGACGTCTCGATCGGCCTGGTCGCGTCCTTTCGCCCAGTAGGACCCACAGGGATTTCGCTCGGTGCGGGACGCAAAGCGGTCCCTGCAGGCTGAGCTGGATGAGTTAGCCCGCGGCGGATTCCTGTTGCTGGCAGGAGGGCGCGCGGGCTTCCTCGGAGGCGGGGCGCTCCCGGTCCGGTTGCGGC
Organism: Propioniciclava sp.; assembly: GCF_036744435.1. Lineage (NCBI taxonomy): Bacteria > Bacillati > Actinomycetota > Actinomycetes > Propionibacteriales > Propionibacteriaceae > Propioniciclava > Propioniciclava sp. The sequence continues at coordinate 6,535 of NZ_DAIOIA010000030.1, forward strand.
GCTGAGGTCGTCCGCCCGCCGACGTGGAGGCGCTCCGCGTGTCGAGCCAGAGCAAGCCGATGGCGCCCCATAGACGGCGCCTCGGCCTGTGTGATCCGAGACCCTAAGTCGTCCGGTTGACACCCTCATTCGCGCAAGCGCGTTGCAGAACGTGCAGGTAGCCGTCGCAGAAAGCGGGGTGCGCCGTTGCAGGGTGTGATGGGGTAAGGGCATGCGTATTGCGTCCGGGCTGCTGACCGTCGATGACTACCAGAGCGCTCTCGTCGACGAGTTCTTCGCCACGCGACGCCTGATTCCGGACGATGCTGCCATTTCCGGGTTGTTCCTCCACGAGAGCGCAGGTGAGTGGGCTCAACGCCGGTGTGCAGGCGAGTTTGCTCCCATCCCCGGTCAGATCGTGACCGTCAGGAAGAGTGGACATGGGGTGCGTCCCGTTGCCGAACTGTCGGTGCGCGATCGCGTGCTGTACCGCGCGCTCGTGTCGCGGTGGAAGACCGAACTGCCGTATCCAGACCGGTCTTCCAAGGCTTACGAGACGTTCCTCGAAGCGCCGCTGGCGTCGAAGGCTGCACCGACCTACGTCGTGTCTTCTGACGTCACCGCTTGCTATGAGTACGTGGATCACGGATTGCTGGGTCGCGAGGTCTTGGCCAGGACCGGTGACTCCGACGGCGTCGAAGCACTAACAGACCTCCTGGCGGGTTTGATGGGCCGCTCCTACGGGCTGCCGCAGCAGTCCGGCACGTCTGACGTCCTGGCGGAGGCATACCTATCTGTTGTCGAGCGACGCCTACTCAGGCAAGGCCTCACGGTGTGGCGCTACAACGACGACTTCCGCGTTGCCGTCGACGGCTGGAGCGACGCGCTCAATGCGGTGGATGCTCTTGAGCGCGAGTGTCGCTCAATGGGACTCGCGCTGAACGACCTGAAGACGGTCATTCGCAAGGGTGAGACCTACAAGCAAGTCCTGGGCCGTCGGGCCGAAGTCATGCAGGAGATCTCTGGAGAGGTGGAAGTCGACCTCACCGACATTGTGATGGGCCCATACGACGACGATGTTCAGGTCGTCAAGCCGGAGAAGAACGACGTGGAGGTGGGCGCCGCGCGCCAAATCGTTGCCGAGTGGGCCACGCTGCAGGACAAGATGCTGGCACCTGACCCGGAGGTGGGCCTGACCTCGGAGGAAAAAGACAAGCGCGCCGCATTGACCGACCTTCTCCGTTGGGCTTTACCAACTTTGGAATTGGAAGCAACCGATGGCGGCGTTCTCGAAGCCTGCTCACAGATTCTGCGGACCGAGCAAACGCTGACTCCCTACGTCGCGAGGTACGTAGAGAAGTCGAGAGACGCCGGCAAAACGGTTGCGTGGTTCGAGACATTCCTCGCAGGAAACCCCTACCTAACACCGTGGCAGGCGTGGTGGATCGCGCCATCCCTTCGTGCATTAATGGGGTCGTACGCGGCGGGCTCAAGGCAGCGCGACTGGCTGCAGTTGGTATGGCAAGACCCAGCCTGTCCTGAGCCGGTCAAGGCCGGGATTGCGTTCACCGTCGCGCGGAAAGGCATGTCCCACGTCAGCGACCTCTTGAAAGTCTATGAGGCCATGACGGACACAGGTCGTCCGTTCATCGCCCGCGCAGTCGGTGCCATCGCCACGACGACCGATGCTGGGGCAGCGACTCTCCTGGACGAGGACGAGTGGGTGAAGTGGGCGTTCCAAGCGGGGCAAGCCGATGCCTGATCCGCTGCGCAACCTCACCAAGTTCGCCGAGGACGCGGTCGGCGACATTCGACTCATCGTCCACGACTACCGGGCCGCTCGCGCATCAACCGGGCGCATCTCTGTTGGACGGTTCGGGTCAGCCGACCAAGGCTTTGGCGACCGCGCCACCCAGTTCGCTGTGGCCAACATCGTCGCGGTAGTCGAGCACTACGCCGAACAGATCCTCTTGGACGCAGGCAGCGACCCAAAGACTGTGAGGACCTGGCCCAGCAAGGTGAAGGTGTGGCAGGCGGTGTTCGGCCCCGACATCGAGGACCCGAGCATCTGTCCATCGTTTGTGCCCATGAGAGGTTACTACGAGGTGCGCAATGCGATCATGCACCGCCGCGGCGAACTCACCGATTCGCAACGGAGGGACGAGATCTATGCGCGGCTGGAGGCCGCCAGCGTTGAGCTGGTCGGGTTCAACGTCGTGGTCTCGCGGAACACGGTCTCCACCTGCGCTGACGTGTGTGTGCGCTGCGTGGAGGAACTCGACGCCACCGTGTAGGGGGCGCCGAGGCGGACAAGGGGGTTGCGAGAGCCGTCACATCGGGCGAGGGCCATGGTCTGCCTGCAGGGTCACCCGCCATACCGCCGCAACCTGACGCACTCATCTAGAAGCCGCTGCTGGTGAGTGGGCGGCGATCGGCGGACAGCATGGGCTGGGCGGGCCGACAGCCGGGGTCAGGTATGGAACACGCGCTCGAGTGCGGCCACGGGGACGAGTTTGGCCGCTGCCGCCGCCAAGTCCGCGTCGATTGTCATCGGGGCGGCGGCCTGGAGCCTGACCAGCGCGATGCACTCGGCGTTACCGATCGTGTCCCAGCCCTGCTGCCTCGCGATGTCCCAGGCCGTGCGCCGGCTTACCCGGTCGTTGAGGAGCCGGAGTTTGGTCTCGGTGAGTTGCTCGTGCACTGCGAGCGCCTCCTGCTCCGGCAGGTCACCGTGTTGAACCTTCTGCAGCAGCAGGTCCATGACCTGTGACCGGATCGAGGCGGGCGCCACCAGCTGATGGGCGGGCGGAACGGTCCTGCCGCTCTCCAGGACGCGCAACAGGGTCCTCGCATCGACCACGAACCTGGTCATTGACCGACTCTAGCTAGCTGTTCACGATCGTCACCGGGGCCGCCGAGCCCGACCACCTGATCCACCGACACCGACTCCAGTACGGACGCCATCAGGTCATCACGACGGCGTGACCACCAGCAGCAGGTCGCCACCTTCCACCGTCTGGGACTGCTGCAGCGCCACCCGCTGCACCGTGCCCGCGACGGGCGAGGTGATGGACGCCTCCATCTTCATCGCCTCGATGGTCGCCACCTGGTCGCCGACCGCAACCGTAGAGGTGGATCACGTCGCCGGCGGCGTCCGCCAGGATCTGCACCTCGATCTGCCGGGGCTGCTCGACGGCCTGCTCCAGGTAGACGCGGGAGTCGCCGAACGCGGCGTCCGCCTCGCGCATGGCGGCAGCCGGGCGGCGTCGTCGACGCGGCGCATGCCCCGACCGCCGCCGCCGGCGACGGCCTTCACGAAGACGGGGTAGCCGATCTCCGCGGCGGCGGCCACCAGCGTCTCCGCGTCGTCGGACGGCTCGGCGCCCCGCAGCACCGGCAGCCCCGCCTCGCGGGCGGCGGCGATCGCGGTGGCCTTGTTGCCGGTGAGGTCGAGCACCTCGGCGGCTGGGCCGATGAAGGTGATGCCCTCCTCGCGACAACGGCGCGCCAGGCCGGCGTTCTCGCTCAGGAAGTCGTACCCGGGGTAGATCGCGTCGGCATTGGCCTCCTTGGCCGCGCGCACGATCCCCTCGATGTCGAGATAGGCGCGCACCGGGTGGCCGCGCTCGCCGATCTCGTAGCTCTCGTCCGCCTTCAGCCGGTACTCGGCAAGGCGATCCTCGTACGGGAACACGGCACCCGTCTTCACCCTGAGCTCGGTGCAGGTTCCCTTTGTCTGCCCGCGGCGATGGTCGGCGCCGCCAGACGACGACGCGCCGGTGCCCGAGGTGGCACCCCAACTCGTGGATTCTGTGCGACGTAGAGCCGTTGGACTACCAATATCCGGGGTCGCATCGCGGGGTGTGAGACGAAACGCCTTGTCAGAGGCTTTGGGGTGCCGACGGGCGATCTCCTTGGTAGTCCACATGGCGCTACGCATCGCCCGTGAACCCTCGACAATGCCCGTGTGGGAACGCAAGCCGTTCGTACGGGTCCTGTACCCACCGGGACACCCCCCGGTGGGATAATGGGCGCGGTTCCCCAGACGACGAAGGAGTCCTCGTGCCCATGTTCCCCGCGCTCACCGATCCCAGCTCGATCCCCACCGGGGACATGCCGGGGGACAAGGTGCACATCACCGATTGGCATCTGGCGACTGCGGCCACGCTATACCCCGCCCTGCGCGAGCAGCTCGACCCCGTCCTGGCTGCGGGACGCGCCGTGGTGTCCGTCTACGGCGGCTCGGGCGTGGGCAAATCCGAGCTGGGATCGCTGCTCGGCCACGCGCTCAACGCGGACGGCATCGGCGCCTACATCCTGTCGGGCGACAACTACCCGCGTCGGATCCCCTCCGTCAACGACGCCGAACGCCTGCGCGTCTTCCGCCACGCGGGCGCACGCGGGCTGGTGGACGCCGGGGCCTACGACGCGTCCGTCCGGGACGCCCTCTCCTCCCTCCAGGCTGCGGGGACGGACGCCGACCCGGCGGCCGCAGCCGAGCACCCTTGGCTCCCGACCTACCTCGGCGCTGGCTCCACGGCGCTCGCCGCGTACCTCGGGACACCGAACGAGATCGACTTCGCCGAGGTGAATGCGATCATCGCCGCCTTCAAGGGCGGCGCCGACACCATGACCCTCAAGCGCATGGGGCGCACCGAGGCCGACCAGTGGTATGACCAGGTCGACGTCTCGGGCACCCGCGTGCTCGTCATCGAGTGGACCCACGGCAACAGCGACTTCGTCGAGGGCGTGGACGTGCCCATCCTGCTCAACAGCACCCCGGCGCAGACGCTGGCGCACCGCCGCGCTCGCGCCCGTGACGGGGCGGTCGACAGTCCCTTCACGACCCTCGTCTTGGGATTGGAGCAGGCCAAGCTGGACGCGCAGGCACCCAAGGCGTCCCTGATCCTGTCGAAAGAGGGCGAACTACTCACCTACGACGCCTACCTGCAGGCGATGGGGCGCCACCTCCCCCGCGATGGCGTCATGCTGAACGCCTACCCCGACAGCCTCGACGGCACCCTGGCAGGCCTGGCGGCGTTCGTGCAGCGTCCCGAGGTCGCCGGCGCGTTCAGGTCGCTGTACCTGCTCCCCAGCGTGTTCAACAGCGACCTCGACCGCGGCTTCAGCGTGATCGACTACGGGCTGAACGACCTTCTGGCGAAGCCCGCCGACCTCGAGGCGCTGGCCGCCGCGGGGCTCGACCTGAAGTTCGACTTCATCCTCAACCACGCCTCGGTGCTGTCGCCCCAGTTCCAAGACATCCTGGCCCGCGGCGAGAGGTCGCCCTACAACGACTTCTTCATCGACTGGAACGCCTTCTGGGCCGGTCACGGCGAGATGACGCCGGAGGGCTACATCCAGCCACGCGCGGACCTGATCGAGCACATGTTCTTCCGCAAGCCGGGCCTGCCGCTGTTGATGGTGCGTCTGCCCGACGGGTCGGAGAAGCCGTTCTGGAACACCTTCTACCAGGAGGTCCGCTACCCCCGCGTGGACGCCCAGGACCTGATGGCGGCCGGCCTGCAGTACGCCTCGGCGGACGAGTTGGCCACCCGGGTCAACGCCACCATCGCGGACGGCGGACGACCCGGGGATGCGGACTTCACCGGCTTCGAGGCGTGGCGGGACGCCGTGGTCGACCTAGTGGAGTCGCGGCGCACCTACCTGGGCCAGATGGACCTCAACATCAAATCGCACCTGGTGTGGACGTTCTACGCCGACACCCTGGCCAGGCTCGCGGGCTACGGCGCCGAGATCGTCCGGCTGGACGCTTTCGCCTACGCCCCCAAGGAGCCAGGCGAGAAGAACTTCCTCAACGACCCCGGTACGTGGGATCTGCTCGACCAGGTGAAGGCGTTGGCCGACCGGCACGGGTTGAAGCTGCTGCCCGAGATCCACGCCCGCTACGAGGAGGGCATCCACGAGACGATTGCGGCCAAGGGGTTCCTCACCTACGACTTCTTCCTGCCCGGGCTGCTGATCCACGCGTTCGAGACGCACTCCGCCGAGCGCCTGCTCGCGTGGATCGGCGACATCCAGGCCAAAGGCATCAAGACGGTGTCGATGCTGGGCTGCCACGACGGCATCCCGCTGCTCGACCTCAAGGGCCTGCTCAGCGACGACGAGATCGAGTCGGTGATCGCCACGGTGCGCGGACGCGGCGGCTACGTGAAGGATCTCCACGGCCAGAAGGCGACCTACTATCAGGTCAACGCCACGTACTACAGCGCTCTGGGCTGCGACGACGCATCGATGCTGCTGGCCCGGGCGATCCACCTGTTCATGCCGGGCAAGCCGCAGGTGTGGTACCTCGACCTCTTCGCCGGCGAGAACAACCTGGCCGCCGTCGAGCGTGCGGGGTCGGGCGGGCACAAGGAGATCAACCGCACCAACCTGTCGGCCGACGACCTCGAAGCCGGCCTCGCGAAGCCCGTTGTGCAGCGCCAGATCGACCTGCTGCGGTTCCGCAACACCCACCCGGCGTTCGGGTGGGATGCCGAGCTGACGGCGTCCGGAGAAGGCTCGGTGTTGACCTTGGAGTGGTCGCGCGAGGGCCACACCGCACGGTTGGAGGCCGACCTCGCGACCCGGGCGTTCCGCATCACCGCGGACGGCACGGACCTCGACAGCCAAGGCTGACCCTGCGTTCGGCGCCCCCGGCCGGCGGGCAGGGTGCGCCGTCGCAGCGCTCAGACGTCCTCGGGCACCTCGATCTCGGTCACGTCACCCCACGCCGCCGGGGGACGCACCACCAGGACCTCGCACGGGGCTTCACGCACGACGGCAGACGCGACCGTGCCGAGCAGGCGTCCGGCGAGACTGGTGTCTCGGATCGCCCCGATCACGATGAGGTCCGCCTCGTGCTGCTGCGCGGCCCTCAGGAGGGCGGAGGCAGCCTCGCCCTCCACCAGCAGCGACGCCTTGACCTGCGCGCCCAGGCCGGACGCCGTGGATGTCGCGGTCGCCAACGCGTCGCTGGCCGCCTCGCGTCCCAACACAACGGAGGTCCGGGTGTCACCGAGGGTGGCCGTCGCCTTCGCACCCTCGCGCATCGTCATGCCCGAAAAGGCGCAGACGATGACGAGGTCGGCCTCCTCGGCAGCGGCCAAGAACGAGGCCCTCGCGACGGTCGGGTCGGACAAGGCAGAGCCATCGGTGCCGACGACGATGCATCCGTACGGAGTCATGCTTGCCATCTCAGGCTCCCTTCGTGGTGACGGTCTCGTCGCCAGAGCCGACCGGCTCGATGTCGCGCACGATCGGGGGCTCCTTGACCCAGAGCATGACCAAGCCGGCGATGCCCAGCAGGATGCCGGCGGCCATGATCGCGTTGTTGGGGTTGCCCCCCAGCAGGTTCGCGTAGATCGCGCCGAACGTCAGCGTCTGGATGAGCATCGGGATGACGATCATCATGTTGACGATGCCCATGTAGACGCCGTAGCGGGTCGAGGGAACCATGCGCACGATCATGATGTAGGGCACGCCCATGATGGACGCCCACGCGATGCCCAGGCCCACAATCGCGACGACCTTGAGCGGCAGGGTCGGCATTTGCGGGAACAAGAGCAGACCCACCGTGGCGCACCACAGGGCGATGGCGTGCACCCACTTCGCGCCCAAGCGGCGGGCCAGGGCAACCAGCCCAAACGCGACACAGAAGGTCACGATGTTGTAGGCACCGTTGATGACGCCTGTGTTCGCGACGGCGAGCTGATAGCCCTCGGAGCGGGCGTCCGTCGTGCCGTACAGCGACTGGGACACCGACAACGACACGTATTGCCAATAGATGTTCATGGCGTACCACTGGAAGAGGTACACCAACGCCAGCTTCCGCATCTCGACCGGCATGTCGACGATGGCGTCCTTGATCTCGGCGATGAAGTGGCCGGGGCCACCCTTACTGGCGCGGAGCTCGGCGAGTTCTTTCTCCGTTGGCTCGAGCTCGGGCGTTGACAGCACCGAGATGAGCACCGTGGCGATCGAGCAGACCGAGCCGAGGAGGAACGCCGGGTAGACCCACAGCGGGATGCCGACGGACTGACCCAGGCCGAAGACGCCCTGGAAGAACATCAGGCTCAAGTTGGCCAGCGTGATCCCCAGGCCGGTGAAGAACGACTGGGCGAGGAAGCCCTTGCCGAGTTGGGCCGGGGGGAGCCGGTCGGCGATGAACGCGCGGTAGGGCTCCATCGCGGTGTTGTTGGAGGCGTCCAGAAGCCACAGCAGGAGAACCGCCATCCAGACCGCCCACACGAACGGGAACAGCGCCAGGCAGATCGCGCAGCCGATGGCACCGATGAGGAAGAAGGGGCGTCGGCGCCCGCGGAAGAAGCCCTTCTCCACCCATGTTCGGTCTGAGAGGGCCCCGATGATGGGTTGGATGAGCAGGCCCGTGACCGGACCGGCCAGGTTGAGCAGCGGCAATTGGTCGTGTGACGCGCCCAGGAACGTGTAGATCGGATTGATGGCCGTCTGCTGCATGCCGAAGCTGTACTGGATGCCGAAGAACCCGAGGTTCATCAGGAGGATCTGCGGCATGGTCATGATGGGCTTCGTGCGGACGACCGCCGACGTCGTGGGGGCTCCTGCGGTATTCATACCTGTCCTCCATCCAAATAGGTGCCCAAGCGGGCCAATTCCTTCTCCCAGCCGGCGGCGTGATACTGCGCCACGGCCGGGTCGTACGGCCCCTGGACGATGCGCACGAGCGTGCTGTCGCCACCCATGGCGGTGAACTCGACGCGCAGTTCGAGGGACTCGTTCGGGTCGATGCCGGAGTCGCCCGTGATGCGCTGACGCGCGACGAACACGTCCGGTTCGAAGTACTCGGTGAAGACGGCGTCCGTGGTCACGCGGACGCTCGGGTCGTCGTCGCGCACCTTCACGTGATGGTGCTTGCCGCCGGTCCGCAGGTCCGACGTGACGCTCTCCCGCTCGACGTGCCACCCAGGGCTGCCCCGCCACTGGGACATCTCCTCGGCAGCGGTCCAGGCGCGAAACACGCGGGGCCGCGGGTGGGCGAACTCCTGCTCGACCACGACGATGACATTGGCTGACATGCGTCCTCCAAGAGGGGGTTGACTCGGCGCTCGGGGGCCACCCGAGTCGGTTACGCAACCCGCGTTGGCTGCCAGCACCGGGGGATCCCGTTGCGCATCATGGCACCCCATCCGGAGCCTGTGCAAGGGTCAGGAACGACTTCTCACCAGGGCGTCGAGAGTCGCTCATCACCTAGCTAGGCTTCCAAGCCAAGGATCGTCACGGCCCCGCTGGGCATGCACCCTCATGCCGCGATGAATGATGACCACGTCGTCGCCGCGCTCGACGTACTCGAATCCGTCAGGTCTAGGCATGAGTACGAGACTGCGAACGCACGCCGAACCGCCGCGACCGGATATCCGCTCATGCCGCAGGGTGCGCGAGGGTGGCCTGTCGGCTCCGGTTCCCGAAGCGCACGAGCGACCTTGCCGGGGTTGGCGCGCGCTGTGACGTTCGGCTCGCCGAAGTCTTGCCGCAGCTGCGCGTGCGGCCGACACCAACCCTCACTTCATGTGAGTCTGGGCATCGCTGACTTGAGGAGGTAGTCATGGGAGCTCACGTGGCACTTGAGGCGACCGTCGTCGCCCTGAGAGGAGGCGGCGAGAAGGTCGTCATTCGTGATGCTGATGGCATGGTTCTCGAACTGGTCATTCTTGGACCGGAGGACGGGCCACGAGGCCGCGACTTCAAGAATGTCAGGCTGTTGTTCAAAGCGCCCTTTTCGCGGCCCAAACTGGTCGGCTTGTGGGGTGGGAGGGATGAGACGGTCGTCGTCCTGGAGCCTCATTCGTCGGACGAGTGGCACTCTGACGCTTCGGCACTTACTACGTGACTCAGGCGAGGCATCCCTTGCCTCCCCAAGGCACGGATCTGCCGCGACTCTAGCGGAGCCGATGGGGCCGCGCGGTGCGGCAACGAGAGCGGATCGCTGGAGTGTCGGTTTTGCCGCGCGATGCGGTGGCGGAGCCATGGGGATCCGGGTTCAGAGCTTCAAAGGCGGATTCGGCGTCACGTGCGCCTCCGGCAGGTTCTGCGCGGCGTGGGGCAAGATTGGCAAATGAGCCCGCTTCCGTCACACTTTCGCACCTTCGGTGTCACAACCGTCACTGTCGTCCGCAATCCCGGCACTGAAGACGAGGAGCGCTTCGAAACCGAAGCACACGTTCAGGCCAAGACCGGGTTCTTTGCGGTAGAGACACCGATCTACGAGGGCGACGTTGTAGAGTTCGCCGATCCTCGTGGCGGCCTAACAAGGAAGGTTGCCGCCAGCGTAGATGTGAACAATCCCACGGGGCCCTCATTCCGCGGCATGGAGCACATCCACGTGACCTGGGGGACGGCGCCGCCGGCCCGGGTCGCGCCCGTGAGGCGGTTATCAGTCGAGAACCTTCATCCTGATGTCATCCGCGCGTCGAGCGAACTGTTTGCTGATGGGCACTACGAAGCCGCAGTGAGCGAGGCGTTCAAATCGCTGGAAGTCCGAGTGCGGACGATGACGGATTCCGCGCAGTCAGGAGTCAAGCTCATGGGCGAAGCGTTCGGCGGTTCGCAACCGCGGGTCTCTGTCGCAACGGCGACTGGTCAAAGCGCGAAGGACGAGCAAGAAGGGTTCGCTGCTCTCTTTCGGGGCTCGATGTTGGGGGTGCGGAATCCAAAGGCGCACGACCTCTTCCGGCCACAGGACCCTCAGCAGGCGCTCGAGTACCTCGGGTTTGCTAGCTTGCTGCATCGTCAACTCGATAGCGCCACCTTGCTGTAGGCCGCGAAACCTCGGATCCTTTGGGCGATCCTTGAAGAGATCCGCCGCCAACGATCGAACCGGGGCTCGGCCGGTCATTTTCACCCAGGAGGAAGGCCCTGTCGCGCTGCTTCGAGCGTGCTGATGGCTCGGCCTGGCTGTCACCAGACGTGACGCCGAGCGCACGGTTCTGCCCGTGTGCTGCAGAGGTGGGGCGCGTGGCCCGACTTTGAGTGACTAATCCGACCCTCCGCTGGCTAGAGCAGTTCGCGAAACACATCCTGGTAGGGGCAACCCCGGTTACCCCTGTTCCCCGGGTTTCCTGGCGAGCCGGGGTTCCCTGGATTGCCCGGGTTTCCGATGTTGCCGAGGTTCCCCAAGTGCATGTTCACCACTTGATCGTCGTGAAGTTCGCCTACGTATCGTCCGTCTAGGCGGTGGACGTGGCTGCCGTTCAGTTGCCCGATCGCCGAGCCGTTGAGGGCGTGGACGTAGCGACCGGAGATGAAGCCGGCCGCCGAGCCAGATGTCGCGTAGATGTAGTGGGTCATGCGAGGAGCGTACCTATCTGCTCAGACAGAACTGGAAGCGCCGATTATCTCGCCGGGTCGGGTGGGTGGCCGGGCAGCGATCAGTCGGGCGGACGGTCGCACTCCGCCTCAAGCCGGTAGCACCCTCGCGGATCAAGAACCTCGGTCGGGATCGCGCGGGTGTCGGCCCCGAAGGTTGTCTTTGTGCACCAGACCGGTCGGCTGACCGGAGGGAGCGGCCACAGTCGCCGAGCGTAAGAAGCGCGACCGTATCGGCACCAGGTGGCGCCTCAGGCCCGCACGCTGGACCGCCACAAGCTGTCCCGTCGGGACTTCCAGAACATCCGGAACTGCCGCGGACCGCGCGGTCGCGCGTGGCGACCTACTCGCAGTTTGGCGGGCGCTCGGTACTCGCAGAATCGCTGGCGTGAGCGGGAGATGATTCGCACATACGGCCCGCCCGGACATGGTGTCCGGGCGGGGCGAAATTGCGAAACCTCACACGATTCTGCGAAACGATGAGAAATCTGGGCCGTTCTGGGCGGATTCTGCGAAACCTCTGGGTGGCAGCGACCTCTCTGGCCAAGGCCCGGCACCAGATCTGCCGATGGGCGTGTGCTCATCAACTGCCCAGAGTCGGTCGTCGACCTCGGAGGGCGTGACCTCACCCACATGCCGACGGGCGTGTGGTTACTCAACTGCCCAGTAGCGGGAGTCGACGTCGAGGCCGCTGGCGACCCGGCTGATGTGCTGATCACTGTGAAAGAGGGGGTTAGTCCATGGCCCATGCCCGCCTCCTTGGACTGAACGTCACTCCAACGAGTTCACCCTGAGAACCCGGGGAATGCCGACTGAAGGAGGTGAAGTAGCCCATCGTAGGCTCCGTTCACTCCTATTCCAGCCACCAGTCCGACCGCGCCCTCCTTCACCTTTAGAAGAAATCCACGCGTTGCCGGGCCCGCAGCCTGCGCATCTTGGTCGAGCGCAGCCTTCAGAGCTTCAACTCCCTCCGGTTCCAAGATGTGGGCGGCGGCTTCAAGAAGTGCTGGGACATCACCGGGGTTCACCTGCAGCGCCTGTGCGCCTTCTCCTACTGCAACGTTCGCACGCTCGCCAAAGACGTTGATTACGCCGATGTTCACCACGCGCGCCAACTCGGTGTCGGTGTCAATAGTGGGGCCACCAAGGCTTCCCACGTTCGGAGAGACGTCCTCGAAAGAAAGGGCAAGATCCAAACCAGTAGTTCGAATCCGGTCTAGCACGCCCAAAAGATGGGTCCGCGGAAAACGCGCTGCAGCGTGATCGAGCTGCATCATCTGGAACCCAGGAGCCTGGTTCAGCTCGGCCAGCTCGCGGTACCGCAGGACCCAGAATATTGGAAAGGGAAGTTCTGGATCTTGATCTCCAGCTGCCAGTGCAACGCAGGAGGCGACAGGCTCACGTATCGCCACGGAATCCATTGTGGAGCGCAGTTCGTCCGGCAACTCAAGGACCGAAAAGGTCCGCGTGACGTTGCTCTGAAATGGACCGGCGAACCTCAGGGCCACTGGCACGTTCGTTGCGGAGCGATACGACGGCAAGGGATCGCCCGCTTGGTAGCCGTTCAACTCGTGCCCTATCCAGTCGGCCAAAGCGTCCGCGCCTATGCGGCGAGCCACTACTAGCAGGCGCCTGAGGGCATCAGGGAGAGCGACATTGGGGTCGGAGAGGGCATCTACGGCATTCTCCAAGGCATTGGGCACGCTCGCAACCCTACCGGCGCCAGAGCGTCAGCTGCCGACAGATCCTCCGGGAGGGCTCGTATCCAAACGCTGGCGGCTTGCTCCGACCGCTCAGGCCGCGATTGAGCCGTGAGTGAGCAGGTACCTCGAGAAGGTGACGTCGAGACGCATCCCGTCGCGCATGCTCTTGGTGCGTGGCCCGCGACGCTCAACCACAGACAGTCGGCTGGTCGACATGGCGCACGAAGGAATTGTTGTGGCAGGTCGCGTGCGGCGCGTAATCGGCACTTGGGCCTCGACGCGGTCGCTGATGAGGAGTTCGAGTCGTTGGTGCCCGCCCGGGTCATCGAGCCCAAAGGGCCGACACCCTGCGGGTGCTGTCGGTGGGCGTCCCTGCACTCGCATGAGAACACGCTGTACAAGTGCATGGCCCGCTGCGTAGCCCGTGATCACCGCAGCCAAGTCGCGACCGCCTGCCCTGAGGCCGGCACGCCAACGGACAATCGGGCGAGTGTCCGTTGGTGGCGGCGCTCTCGCGCCCCAATACTTGTGCCGTGAGTCCGACATCCGAAACCCGCAAACTGATGTACGTCTTCGACGAGCTACCGATCCGCAGCGGACTCGAACTCGTCTCCGCGATGCGCCAACGCTGGGTGGACGCGACGGACCTGCTGGACGCCTGGCCCGACCCACCGCTCAAGGAATGGCTTCGGACCAGACCCGACGGCGACATCTTGATCCTCGCGCTTGACATGGAAAAGTCTGGCGGCGCACGGCTGATCCGGCTCCAGGCCGAGTTCGACCCCGACGGCCCGCTTGAGTTCCAAGGTGCCCGGATTGATGGGGAGTCGCTTGAACGAGCCATCCGTGACGCGGACCCGTTCAATCCAGAGTCAGCGGCTGACCTGACGAGGTTCGTCCAGATCGAGCTTCTGCGCCCGCAACTCAACGCGCACATCGAAACCCCGAGACCATCGCTCTCGACTCAGCTGGGCCACCGCCTCCACCCCATGGCCATGGACGTGGTCAGGCAGATCGATTCGCTCCAGAAGAGCCGGCTTCAGTCCACCCGCGATCGACTTCAGTCCATGGAACAGGAGCTCGTGGAACTCCAGGCTAGTCCGGCCGTCAAGGCGTATCGATGGTTGTCGGATATCCGAAGGGACCGCATTCTTCGGTCGCTGGCGGCCGTCACTGAGGGCCCAGCTGCGGCGAAGCTCCTCCGTGCCGACCAGCGACTCAGTGAGTGGTCGGGGCAGACTGACTCCTTCCTGAGGTCGTCCGTGTTCTCCTTGCACCTTGACTTCTGGCTGTCCAGACCCCTGTCTGGACAGGGCGGTGTCGACGCCGACGACCTGCGTCGGTCTGTCAGGATGGCGTCGGCGCCTGCAGAGCGTGCGCGCATCATGCTCGCCTACCTCTTCGCGTCGGCACTGTCCTCAGAGACACCGACCGAGGAGTCAACCAAGGCGATCGAGTCGGCCGCCTCCCTTCTTGGGACCATCAACGCGATCGAGAAGATGGCCCCGGCGTCAGGATGGTGCGAACTCTGGTTGCGCACTCGGGACGCTGAGGTGCGCGAGAAGCAGGAGCACTTGCGGCAGTCGGTGAAGGAACTGGCCACCCAAACATACAAGTCGTCGCCCACCGACCTTGGCCGACTCATCCCTGCGCTTCCGGTCATGGAACTGCTTGGCATGGATATGACGAGGGGCCTGGCCGAACTCCAAGCGAGGCAGAAGCGTGAAGCCGAACAGCGCGCCCAGCGTGAGCGTGAACAACGTGAAGCGCAAGAGCGCGCGGAGCGCGAACGAAAGGCCGCCGAGAAGCGTGCAGATGATGAGCGGCGGGAGCGGGAGCGGTTGGAGCTTGAGACGCGAAAGCTCCGGACCGCAGATCTGCAGCAGCGGGCATTCTCGCTACCAAGCAAGACAGAGGGCGCCAAGGAGCGCATCACGGCGCTCCAAGCACAGCTGAGCGAGCTGCGAAGGCAAACGGGATCGATGCAGGAGAAGATCAAGAGCCTTGAAGCGCTGCTCGTCCAGGCTGCGGGTATGACTCTGGAGCAGCTTGAAGCTCACAATATGAAGCTTCCTAGGTGGCAGGGCTACTCCCCGGAGCCGCAGGATACGAACGACCGAAGGCAGCTCGTAGAACAGGTCGGCCGCGTTGTGCTGGACGCACGTCAAGACGCGAACAAGATTCAACACGAGCTCGGGAAAGTCTCACTCACTGACCTCGACGCCCTGTCCCCCGCCCGACTGGAGAAGGTACGAGATGCTGCACGAAGCCTCACTACGGCCGAAGGGCGGAAGGCCCACAGGCAGCTGGAAATGGCCGACAGAGAGATTCAGGAGGTAGAGCGGGCGATCACGAGTATCACCCACCACCAGCGGTCGCTCGCCAATCTCAGCGAACAGATCGTTTCCGTGAACTACCGCGTGGAGGCTGCGAGCGATAAGCCCAGAGAATTTGTCGCAAAGCAACGACGATTGGACATCTGGAGCTTAGCGGTCGCTGTGCCGATCGGGGCCTTCGTGGGTGGCATAGCGGGCACGTTCGGCGGGATGATACTTGCGCTGATGATCCTCTGGGCGACCGGCACCAACGGGAACAGCCCCGAATGGAACCTAGTCTGGTTCGGCGTCGTCTGGCCCACGGTGATCGTCTGCGCGATTTTCGGCGCTTGGCGCCCCATCCGCGACTTCCAGAAGAACACCCCTAAAGTGGCTCGCGGATGACAGGGTGACCACTATCCCTTTCTGAAGACCCAGTCGGGCGCTTGATCTGTCTGGTCCTCCGCGGACAATCGGGCGCGCGTGGGGCATCGACTGTCGGGCCCGATGAGAGCCCTGGCCGCGACTAAACTCCGGGCAATGGCCGTTGAGGGCGGGGACCTCTCGGTGATTGGACGGCTGCTGGAGGAGATCTCGTGGGAGGCCAGCCGGGTCACGCAGTACCGCGAAGGAGGGCGTGACCTAGAAGACGCGCTCACCGCCCAGGCGCTTGGATGCCCCGCTCTCGTTGGCCTTGATGGCGACATATACGAGGCAACGAACGCTCGCACTTGCCGCGGACCGCGCGGTCGCGCGTGGCGACCTACTCGCAGTTTGGCGGGCGCTCGGTACTCGCAGAATCGCTGGCGTGAGCGGGAGATGATTCGCACATACGGCCCGCCCGGACAGCGCGGCCTCCCGAGCCGGAAGATCCTGATCCGGCACGTGCTGCGTAACGCGTCGGCTCCCGCGCTCACCGTGCTCGGCATGCAGTTCGTGGGGCTGCTGGGCGGGGCCGTCATCGTCGAGCAGATCTTCGGCCTGCCGGGGATCGGCTCCATGGCCGTGAAGTACACCACGCGCGGCGACATCCCCATCATCATGGGCCTCGTCATGGTCACCGTGATCGGGGTCATCATCATCAACCTGCTGGTCGACATCGTCATCGGCTGGCTGAACCCGAAGGCGAGGGTAGCGTGACCCAGCTCACCCCGGCAGACGTGGCCCCCGGGCCCGACGTCGCCGCGCAGGCGGCCCCGCGCTCCGGCGTCCGCGCCCTGCTGCGCAACCCGCTCGGAATCATCTCGATCCTGCTGCTCGCCCTCGTGCTGCTCTCGGCGATCTTCGCGCCGCTGATCGCGCCGCAGAGCCCCGAACTCGCCGAACTGCGCCGCGCCTTCGAGGGGCCCCAGCCCGGTCACCCCTTCGGGTTCGACTCGGCCGGACGTGACGTGCTCTCACGCATCGTCTACGGCGGCCGCTACACCCTCGGCGGGGCCGCACTGGCCCTGGGCGTCGCCCTGGTGGCTCGGCGTCCCCACCGGCCTGCTCGCGGGCTACTACGGGAAGTGGTTCGACGCCCTGGCGACGTGGGTGGTCAACCTCATCATGTCGTTGCCCGCCATGGTCGTCCTGCTCGCGGCCCGCGCCATCCTCGGGCCCACGGTGTGGGTGCTGATGGTGATCATGGGCATCCTCGTCGCTCCCAGCTTCTTCCGACTCACCCGGGGGATCGTGGCCAACGTCCGCGGCGAGCTCTACGTGGACGCCGCGCGCGTGTCGGGGCTGCCCGACTGGCGCATCATCGGCCGTCATGTGCTGATCGTGGTGCGGGCGCCCATCATCATCCAGGTCGCGCTCGTCGCCGGCGTCGCGATCGGTCTGCAGGCCGGGCTGGAGTTCCTGGGGATCTCCTCGGGTTCGATGCCCACCTGGGGCGCCATGCTGAACGAGGCCTTCCAGAACATCCAGCGGGCCCCCGTGCTGCTGCTGTGGCCCGGCCTGGCGCTCGGCATCACCAGCGCCTGCCTGGTCCTGCTGGCCGCAGCCCTGCGCGACGTGCTCGAGGACCGCGGCGCCGAACCCGTCGGGGCGAGCGCCGCGAAGGCGGTCGTCGAACCGGTCAACGTGGCCCCCGATGCCCCGGGACGCGCGAGCCTGCTCTCCGTCCGGGGCCTCACGGTCGCCTACACGCTGCCTGGCGGCGGCGACAAGGAGATCGTCCACGGGATCGACCTCGACATCGCCCCCGGCGAGGTGCTGGGCCTGGTCGGCGAGTCCGGATCGGGCAAGACGCAGACGGCGTTCGCGATCCTCGGCATCCTGCCCGAAGGGGGACGCATCGCCGCCGGGTCGGTGACGATCAACGGCCAGGAGGTGCGCGGGATGTCCGACGCCGCCCGCCGTGGCCTGCGCGGGAACGTGGTCGCCTACGTGCCGCAGGAGCCGATGAGCAACCTCGACCCGTCGTTCACCATCGGCAGCCAGCTCATCGAACCCATCCGCTACAAGCTCGGCCTGTCCCGCAAGGACGCCCGGGCCAAGGCGCTCGACCTGCTGCGGCTCGTCGAGATCGCCGATCCGGAGCGGACGATGGAGCTGCATCCGCACGAGATCTCCGGCGGCATGGCGCAGCGCGTCCTGATCGCCGGGGCGATGTCGTGCGACCCGTCCTTGCTGATCGCCGACGAGCCGACCACGGCCCTCGACGTCACCGTGCAGGCGGAAGTCCTGGAACTGCTCCGCAAACTCCAGCGCGAGCGCGGGCTGGGCGTGCTGCTGGTCACGCACAACCTGGGTGTCGTGGCCGACCTGTGCGACACGGTCGCGGTCATGCAGCACGGCCTCATCGTCGAGCGCGGCACGGTCGGCGACGTGTTCGACCACCCGCAGGATCCCTACACGCTGAAGCTGATGGGTGCCGTGTTGGACGGCTCCGAGACGCGTGAGGCATGGCACGCCCCGCAGGAGGTGGCGAAGTGAGCGCATCGGATCGGTCCATCCTCGCCGTGCAGGATCTGCACGTGAGCTTCCCGGGACGCGGCTGGCGAGCCCAGCCCAAGGAGGTGCTCCAGGGCATCGACCTCGACGTCCGCCCTGGGGAGACCCTCGGTCTGGTCGGCGAGTCCGGCTCGGGCAAGACCACCATCGGACGCGCCATCCTGGGCCTGGTGCCGGTGGCGTGCGGCTCGATCCGGTTCGAGGGCGAGGAGATCGTGAACGCCGGATCGCGGCGGCGCCGTGAGCTGGCCCGCGACATCCAGGTCATCTTCCAGGACCCGTACACATCGCTGAACCCGTCGCTGACCATCGGCGACACCCTCAGCGAGCCGCTGCTGGCCCAGGGGCTGGCGCGTGCGGAGGCGCGTTCCCACGTCACCGAGCTGCTGACCAGCGTGAACCTGCCGGCCGACGCCGCCGATCGGCTGCCGCGGGAGTTCTCGGGCGGGCAGCGGCAGCGGGTCGCCATCGCGCGCGCGCTCGCGATCAAGCCGCGGCTGATCGTGTGCGACGAGCCGGTCTCGGCGCTCGACCTGACGACGCAGCGCACCGTGCTGGACCTGCTGCTCAGGATCCAGCGGGAGACCGGGGTCGCGCTGCTGTTCATCTCCCACGACTTGGCAGTCGTGCGCGCGATGAGCCACCGGGTCGCCGTCATCCACGGCGGGCGGATCGTCGAGTTCGGGCCGGCCGACCTCGTCACCTCGAACCCGACCGACCCGTACACGCAGCGTCTCCTCCTTGCGGCCCCGGTTCCGAACCCCGCCAAGCAAGCCGAGCGCCGGGCCGAGTTGGCGAAGGTGCGGGCGGCCGAGCGTGCCGCAGGGGTCGGCACCGGATCCGTGGGGGCCAGGCGATGACCCCCCGGGTGGACGCGGGCCGGCTGCTCCTGGTCGAGGGGCTGTTCGACACGATGGGTGAGGCCCGGGCCGCGGGCCTGGCTGACCTGCTGGCTCGTGCGGGCCAGGTGACCCTGCTCGACGCGGTGCGCCACGACCGCTCTACGGTGGCCGCTGCGGCCGCCGGAGACGGCGTCCGGCTGGTCCTGGACCTCCTCCCCGCCGCGGCCTGGGAGGCCGCCGTCGAGGCGTCCGCGCTGGAACCGGTACCCGCCCCGGAGGGTATCGATCCGCGTCCCGGCGCTGCGGGATCGCCGTGCGACGAGCGGTACCTGATCGTCCCCTGCGAGGCGGGGCTGCGGATCGCCGCGGTCGACCCAGAGGGGATGCAGCGCGCCCTGGTGTCGGTGGCACGCGAGATCGTGGCCTCGGGTCAGGTGTCGCCTCGTGCACGCGCGGACGGTCCCGCGCTGTCGTGGCGCGGGCTCTCCCTCGACGCAGTCCGGCACGCGTTCAGCGCCGACGACATCGCGCGCGTGATCGACCTGATCGCCTGGCACGACCTGTCCGTCCTGCACCTCCACCTCACCGACGTGCAGGACTGGCGCCTGGAGATGGAGTGCGAGCCCCGGCTGACCCTCGCCGACGCCTCCGCCCTGAGCGTCGCCGACTATGACGCTCTGGTGGCGCACGCGGCCGCCCGCGGCGTCACCCTGGTGCCTGAGATCGACCTGCCCGGGCACGTCGCCGCGGCGCTGGCGCGGGTCCCCGAGCTGGCGGGCGCCGATCCTGCCCCGCACCCGATGCTCGCCTACCTGGATCCGCGCGTCCCCGCGGTGCGCGCCTTCATCGCCGACGTCGTGGCCGAGCTGGCGCGTCGCTCGCCGGGAGGCTATGTGCACATCGGCGGCGACGAGGCCTTCGGCATGCCCGAGGGGCTGTACGCCGAGGCCGTGGCGCTGGCGGTCGCGGCGGTGCGTCGAGCGGAGAAGACCCCGGTCGCCTGGCAGGAGGGGGCGCGCTCGGAGGCCTTCGTCCCGGGCGACGTGCTGCAGGCCTGGATCAGCCCGGGGGACGCCTTCGACGCCGAGGCGGCGCGCCAGGAGCACCCGCCGGAGGCGCAGCCGCTCATCGAGCTGGTGGCGGCCTGCTTCGCGCAGGCCCCCTTCGACGTCCCGCGTGCGGCCCAGGCGGGCGTCGGGATCCTCGCGTCCCCGCAGTCGACGGTCTACCTGGATCGGCGCTACGCCGAGGCCAGCGTCGACCCGGAGCAGAACGAACGGGCCGCCCGCCTGGGGTTCCCCTCCTACGAGCCGGAAGGCGTCCTCGCCGCCGCTGGCTGGGTGCCGACGGCCACGCCGGAGGTCGTCGACGCGGGCGCCACGGTCGTTGCCGCGGAGGCGGCCCTGTGGTGCGAGACGGTCACGAGCCTCGACGATGCCGGGTTCCTGCTGCTGCCCCGCCTCGCGGTGCTGGCTGAACGGATGTGGGCCGACGGCCGCACCGTCCCCGGTGACCTCGGCGCGCGGCTGCGCGGGCAGGCACCCGCGTGGGAGGCCCTCGGATTCACCGACCACTACCGCTCCACCGCGCTGTGGGGCCACGACGAGTCGGCGCGATGACGGTCTTTCCAGCCGGGTTCCTGGTGGGCGCCGCCACGGCGGCCCATCAGATCGAGGGCAACAATGTCGCCAGCGACCTCTGGCGCCTGGAGGTCGCCGAGGACTCCCCGCTGGGTGAGCCGTCGGGGGACGCCTGCGACTCCTACCAGCGCTGGCGCGAGGACATGGAGCTTGCGGCCGCCGCCGGGCTGACCGCCTATCGGTTCTCCGTGGAGTGGGCCCGCATCGAACCGGCCGACGGTGCGTTCTCCCCGGCCCAGGTGCTGCACTACCTCGCGATGGTGCGGTACGCCCGCGAGCTCGGCCTGGAGCCGGTGCTGACGCTGCATCACTTCACCAGCCCGGCCTGGTTCTCGGCGGAGGGCGGCTGGTTGCGCGTGGACGCCGTGGCGAGGTTCCTCGCCTACGTGGAGGCGATCGAGCCGGTCCTCGCCGAGGCCGGACGCTACGTCGTCACCATCAACGAGCCGAACATGGTGGCCGTCATGGCGGCCGTCCG
>NZ_DAIOIA010000031.1:0-25118 GCF_036744435.1 Propioniciclava sp.
CGAGGGCTGGCTGCACTACTACAACCACCATCGGCCCCACACGGCCTGTGGGAACCAACCGCCGTTCTCACGATTGATCAACGTTCCCGGTCAGTACATCTAGGTGACGGTGGGCTTGGCCGTGCAGGGGCCCATCGCTCAAGCGCGAAGGGACGAACTGCGATGGGGGGCCGAACTGAGCCCACATCTGGGCCACCACCAGAGTTTGTGGTGGCGTGAGTGAGTGCCCGAGCGTGTGGGGCTCGGATGGACTTTGGTCCTCAGGTGATGCACACCTGCAGTCCTGTGGGTGGCCGGGTGGCCGGGTGGCTGGGAGGCTGGGTGGGTGAGTGGGTCGGTCTGAGGCGGTGGCCGAGTGGGCAGGGGCGGTGGGTGTCAGGAGGCGCGTTCTCGGTGGTGTGGCTTGATGATTGTCGCTCGTGGGCGGTTGTGCTCGCTTCCCGCGTGAGTGTGCGGTCCTTGGATGCGCGGTGGCGTGTGGATCATTGTTTGGCTAGCCGTTCACTGCCCTAAATGGGGAGCTGTGTTGATGGGTGGGGTGCAATGGTGGGCGAGGCGGGTATTGGGATGGAGGCGCACTGTATCTCGGTCTTGGATGGACACAGTTCGTGATGTGGTGAGAGTTGAGGCTCGCTGTGGCGAATCGTTGTGCCGGCGGTCTCGTCGAGGGGGCTCGTTCGTGTTCCGGTGCGGTGAGAATCGGGCGAGATCCTTCTCGAGTGGGGGACTTGCGGTCCGAGGTCGGTTGGTTGCCTGACGGGCCTTACGCGCCCGGATGTCCGTGCGAGGGTCCGGGATGGTCTTGGTGTTGGGTCCGACTGGGTGGCTTGGATGGGTTAGGAGTGGGCGCTCCCATGGCGGGGCCGCCGCTTCCAGGGTCTCGCCCGGCTGCCTCCACCTCCCTCATCGCTCCTCAGTCGTGGTGTTTCACGTGAAACGGCGTGGGTGGGTTGCATCGCAATGCGGCAGAAGCCACCCGTGCTCCAGTGATCGCCACCAGCATGGGCGGCCCGATACGAGGATTCCCAGTTTGGGCGTGGGGAGTGAGCGGGACCGGGTCACCGATGGAACGCCCGACCGGATGGACGGCGCGCGACTGCGGTAAGGCGCAAGCGGCCGGACCGCGGCCAAGGGATTGCCTAGTGTGGGGGATCCAATGACCCCGCGAGCTCAACGCGCGGAGTCACGACGCCAGATGAGAAGCCGGCTCCCCCGGGGACGCGCAGGCGTCGAGGAACTGGACCCTTGGTCGAGGGTTCACCGTGAATCGGACTTCAATATGGTTGACTCCCACTGACACGACTCTGTTGAGGACGAACTGTCAGATCCACAGGGTTAGACTCGCGTGGTAGTCCCGGTGAGGAGTCTCGAACGTGCCCGATCACGCAACGCAGCCCCGCAGGGTCCTCCTGTCACCTGACGACGAGGTTGGCGAGCCCGACGCCCCTGACGATCTTTCCGTCGATGTTTCACGTGAAACAACCCATCTGCCTCATCCGGACAGCCCACGGATCATGGTCGTCGCCAACCAGAAGGGCGGCGTCGGCAAGACCACCACAGCGGTGAATGTTGCTGCCGCCCTGGCGGAGGGAGGCCTGCGTGTCCTGGTGGTGGATGTGGACCCGCAGGGGAATGCCTCCACAGCGCTGAACGTCCCGCACGAGGAGGGGACTGTTGGCACGTACGAGGTTCTCGTCGATCAACTGCCAGTGATCGACGCTGTTGTACGTTGCCCGGAGGTCCCGGGACTCTGGGTGCTGCCCGCCTCGATCGACCTCGCTGGAGCCGAAATCGGACTGGTGGCGGCCGTCTCGCGCGAGACCCGTCTGCGCACCGCTCTCAAGAACTTCTTTGAGGACTACTACGTCGACTACGTCATCATCGACTGCCCCCCCTCGCTGGGACTCCTCACTCTCAACGCGCTCGTCGCCGCGCACGAATTGCTGATCCCCATTCAGTGCGAGTACTACGCCCTCGAAGGGGTCACCCAGCTCCTGCGCACGATCGATCTCGTGAAAGGTCGCCTGAACGATGAACTCACACTCTCGACCGTCCTTCTGACGATGTTCGACGCGCGGACCAACCTGGCCAATCAGGTGGCACAAGAGGTTCGTACTCACTTTGCCCGAGAGACGCTGCAGACGATCATCCCGCGGTCGGTGCGCGTGGCCGAGGCGCCCTCCTTCGGGCAAACGGTCATCACATATCACTACTCGTCCGTGGGAGCCCAGGCCTACGTGCACGCGGCGGAGGAGATCGCCGCGCGTGGGGCGACCCCTACCCTCTGACCACGACAAAGGAGAAGCCATGGCAACACCACGGCAGCGCAGCGGACTCGGGAGAGGGTTGGGTGACCTGATCCGCCCGACAGGCCCGGAAACGCGGGAGGAACCTGCGAGTAGGGAAGGGGCCGATCTGGCCTCAGATCTGGTGTCCGCCCCGGCAGGGTCGTCCTTTGCGGAGATCCCGGTCGCGAGCATCACCACCAACCCCAAGCAGCCTCGACAGTTCTTCGATGAGGACGACCTGGCCGAGCTGGTCGAGTCCATCGAGGAGGTGGGACTACTCCAGCCGATCGTCGTGCGCCCGCTGGGCGACGGCTACGAGCTCGTGATGGGGGAACGGCGGCTCCGTGCGACCAAAGCCGTGGGGCGGGAGACGATTCCCGCGATCGTGCGGGAAACCGCGGATCACGATCTGCTCCGGGACGCACTCCTGGAAAACCTGCATCGGGTGCAGCTCAATCCTCTGGAAGAGGCCGCCGCCTACCAGCAGATGCTGGACGACTTCGGGTGCACGCAGGAGGAACTGGCGGTGCGGATCAAACGATCGCGTCCACAGATCTCGAACACGATCCGCCTCCTGCGGCTCCCTGCGCCGGTTCAGCGCCGGGTCGCGGCGGGCGTGCTGTCCGCAGGCCATGCCCGTGCCCTCCTGACGTTGGCAGACCCGGTCGAGC
Source organism: Propioniciclava sp. (assembly GCF_036744435.1). Classification (NCBI taxonomy): domain Bacteria; kingdom Bacillati; phylum Actinomycetota; class Actinomycetes; order Propionibacteriales; family Propionibacteriaceae; genus Propioniciclava; species Propioniciclava sp. Next base: position 2,960 of record NZ_DAIOIA010000031.1, read on the forward strand.
AGGAGCGCCTGGCGCAGCGGATCGTCGCAGAGGGATTGAGTGTCCGCACGGTGGAGGAGATCATTGCGCTGAGCCAACACGGGCAGGCACCGCGACGCCGCACGTCCACGACTCGCGAGCCGTCGCCACGGGCGTCGGCCCTGACGCAGACCCTGACAGACAGCCTGGATACCCGGGTCAACGTCCACATCGGGCGCAACAAGGGCAGGATCACCATCGAGTTCGCGGGCGAAGAGGACCTTGACCGGATCCTGGTGGTGCTTCGCCAGGGAGTCTCGACAGAACAATAAAGCGACAAATAGTTACATGTCTTTGACGAGACGTCGGCAGTGAGGGCGCCTCGGAGCAGCCGGGACGAACCAGGTGAGACCGTGGACGCGCCTCGGACTGCGGGAACGACTCTGGTGAGAGCGTGGGGAGTACCTCAGGGCGGCCGGGGAGGAGCGTGGTGTGACCGTGGGGGCACCCCCGCCCTGGGCGTATCTCGGGCCCTGGAAGCGCCCGCCAGCCGCAAACGAGACACCGACTCGGCGGGGAACCCCAGAGATCGGGACACACGCACCTACACCGGGGCACGCACCCACACCGGGGCACTCATGGACGACGACACCGCCCACCGAGACACGGCCCTGATGGAGGCGTCTCACCGGACAAGCGGAGCCTCTGGGCTTCGGAACGGACGTCGGGGGGCACCAGTACGCCTCAACCGTGGCGACCGTCACGGTTCCGGGTGTGAGCGCACAGAGCAGTCCGGGTTGGTCGGGGTCACACCACGACAGGGGCGAGCATTCCTCCCTGCGTGACGTCGACAACGCCACGCAGGGGAGCGGATCGCCCGGGCAGGCGGTCCGGCGCCCAACATCCGGTGGATCCCAGCCGGACGCGGGCCCAAGACGCAGCCTGAACGCGTGGCGTCCTCACGCTCGCGAGTGCAGGGTCACGAGATAGCCATCGGGGTCACGGAAGGAGAACTGGGTTCCGAAAGGTCCTTCGAGTGGGCCCTCGACGACCTCGCCGCCAGCTGCGAGGAGACGGGCATGAACGGCCAGGGCGTCCTCCTGGTGGAACCACACCCCGACCCCGTACCCCAGGGGCGTCCCTGCCTCGAGGTCCACGCCGGGCAGCGGGGTGCGCACCGCGAACGAGGATCCTGGCCCGGTGCTGAAGACGGCTGCGGCGGGGTTGGGCGCGGGAAGCCGATGCAGTCCCACCACCTCCTCGTAGAAGCGTGCGGATGCCTCGACGTCGCGCACCTGGAAGGCGACGAAGTCCGGTCCTGCGGTGTGGTTTGTCATGGCAACCTCTTCTCTCATGTGTCAATACTCTGACACTGGCTGCCTTGTGTGTCAAACTACTGACATGGCGTTGATGGAGGAATGGGCGGCGGCCGCCCTGGGAGTCGCCCTCAAAGAGGCCCAGGCGGTTCTTCACCAGCGGATGGACGAGGAGCTTCGCCCCCTCGGACTGACCGTCCCTCAGTTCGCCAGCCTGCAGGCACTGCAGGACACACCGGGCATCACGGGCTCGGAGCTGGCCCGCCGCGCCTTCGTCACCCGACAGTCCATGAACGTCCTCCTCCAAGGCCTGGAGAGGCGTGGTTTGATCGAACGCTCCGATGTGCCTGGTCCTCGGCGAGAACGGGCCACCACCGTGACCCCGGACGCGGAAGCCCTCCTCGCGGCAGGTCGCATCCGCGTCGACGCGGTGACAGCACGCATGACCCGCGAACTCACCGAACAGCAGCAACGCCAGCTGACAGTGATGCTGACAGCATGCCGAGACGCCCTCCTGGAGGAGGCGAGCCCCCCAAGGAACGCCAAACCCGGTGCCTAGAAGGCCATGGGAGCGCCGTCCTCAAGGACGGCCAGACGCCGCTTGACGTCACGGGTCGCGTAGAACTCCGCGACGAAGGACATGAAGGGGACCGTGCCTCCCAAAGCGATCAGGAGAAGCCGACCCCAGGGCCACTTCACCCGACGACCCAGGTCATAGGCCGTGATCAGCAGGACCATGTAGAGCCAGCCGTGCGGGACGCCGGTCGCGACCACGACGGCATCGTTGCCGCCCACGTACTTCAGGGGCATCCCGATGACGACGAGGACGACCAGCAGCACGCCCACGATCCAGGCCATCACGCGGTAGCGCAGCAACGCGCCCTTGATGCCGGGAACATCGTCTGGTTCCAAAGGGGTGTCGTCCATCGACATGCTCATGTGGTCTGCTCCTCCTTCGTCGCCGCGCCGGCCCCCGGATCCGGGCCGAGGACGGCGTCGTCTTGATTGCGCTGCTTGACCCCCAGCGTATGCGCCAGCTTGATCGCCATCCCCAGCGCGAAGGCGGCGAACACCCACCATTGCAGTGCGTAGCCGCTGTTCCGTGCCGAGCCCTCGCCCGAGGGCAGGGACACCGGGGCCTGCTGCATGCCCTGGGCACTGGACTCTTCGGCGTTCAGCGTCACGAAACCCGGGATGAGTTGCTGAGGCCACTTCTGAGCGAGCAGAGGCATCCGGACCGAGCGGAGAGTGCCATCGGGAACGACGCCGTCGGGGTCGCCCTCACCCGGGAGGAAGAGACCGGTCTCCGTCACCACGCCCGTGGGTGGGGCGGCGTACGGCTCGTCGTTCGCGGCCAGACCCCGCACCACCGGGAGGATGCGCCCGTCCGCCAGGGCCACGGCCGTCAGGACCCGGACGCCGTCGCCGGTGGGGATCAGCACCGTCTGCTCGGGAAGGTACTCACCGGTGAAGGTGACCTGCTTGCCGTAGATGTCCCCGACCTCCCCGTCGGAGGCGACATGCTCCGACAGTGGCACGGCCGCCTGTGCGGCGCGATCCTCGACCGACCGATTCCCCTTGTCCACGAACACCTGCATCTGCCACAGACCCAGCACGATCATCACCGCAGCCGCAACCGCGCCCACGCCGACGATCAGGATCTGCTTCAGGCGGGTGTTCATGCAGGCGCATCCTCGGCGGCACCGAAGGACCGCTCCCGGGCCACCTGGACCAAAGCGGCGCAGACGTCGGCGAACCTCGCGCTCGACGCCTCGATCGCCAAGGGCAACAGCGAGGTCTCGGTCATGCCGGGGGCCACGTTGACCTCCAGGAAGTAGGGGACGCCGTCACGCACGATCATGTCGGTGCGCGACAGATCCCGCAGGCCGAGGACCCGATGCGCGACGAGCGCCATCTCGGCGCAGGCGGCGGCAACCTCGGCGTCCAACGGGGCGGGGGACAGGAACCGGGTGGCGCCGGCGGTGTATCGCGCGGTGTAGTCGTAGACACCGGAGCTGGGTCGGATCTCGACGGCGGGCATCGCCACCGGTCCGTCGCCGAGGTCGATCACCGAGACGGCGATCTCGGTGCCCTCGATGAACTCGGCCACGATCGCCACGTCTCCGTAGCTGAACGCCCCGACCACGGCCGCGGGCAGCCCGGCGGCGTCGTCGACCTTGGCGCTGCCGAGCGCCGACCCGCTGCGGGCGGGCTTGACCATCATCGGGAACCCGATCTTGGAGGCCAACGCCCCCACCAGATTCCCAGCCCCCAACTCCCGGAACATGTCCGTGGGAAGCGCTGATTGCGGCGGGGTCCGCAGCCCCGCTTTGGCGACGGTCGGCGTCATCACGGCCTTGTCGAACGCGATCTGGGAGGCGCTCCCGGTGGAGCCGACATAGGCCACGTCGAGGAGGTCGAAGACCTCACGCAACGCCCCGTCCTCGCCTGCGCCACCGTGCAGCACCGGAAAGACGACCGGATCCTCCAGCGCCCGGATCGTGCCGATCAACGACGCGTTGATGTCCGCCTCGACGACGGTGTGGCCGGTCTCCCGCAGTGCCTGCGCCACACGGCGACCGGAGCGCAACGAAACGTCGCGCTCGTGGGAGAGGCCGCCTGCCAGGACGATGACGTTGTTGGACACGATGCTCTCGCTTCCTCGTTCAGCTCAGGTCGGGGGCCGGTCCGCTCACCGGCTTGTGAGGTGTCTCCGTAGCGGGCAGCCCGAACGTCTCGCGCATCTCCAACTCGTCCCGGATGACCTTGCCGAGGCGTCGGGTCCCCTCGTAGATCCGTTCGGCGGTGGGGAAGCAGTACGACAGGCGCATGTTGCGGCTGCCGAAGCCGTCAGCGTAGAAGGCGTTGCCGGGGACGTAGGCGACCCGCTCGTTGACGGCGCGGGCCAGAAGCGCCTGCGAGTCCAGCCCTTCGGGCAGGGTGAGCCACACGAAGAAGCCGCCGGTCGGGTGCGTCCAGGTGGCGGTGGGGGGCATGTGGTCGGCGAGCCCGCGCAGCGTCGCGTCACGACGCTCGCGGTACATCTCCCGGAAGCTGACGATCTGGGCGCGCCAGTCGAAGTTCTCCAGGTAGTTGGCGATCGCGAACTGGCTGAACACCGGGGGCGACAGCACGGCCGCCTCCTGCGCGATGACCAGCCGCTCGCGGACGGCGTGCGGGGCGAGCACCCAGCCGATGCGGAAACCGGGCGCGAAGGTCTTGCTGAAGGAACCCAGATAGATGACCCGGGGGTCCGCGGAGCGCAGTGCCGGGAGCGGCTCGCCGTCGATGGTCAGGAGTCCGTACGGGTTGTCCTCCACGATGAGCAGGTCGAGTTCGTCGGCGACCGCGAGGATGGCCTGGCGGCGCTCGACGGGCTGGGTGATGCCAGTCGGGTTGTTGAAGTTCGGGATGGTGTAGAGGAACTTCACGCGCTTCCCGGCGGCACGCAGCGTCACGACGGCGTCCCGGACCGCCTCGGGAACCAGCCCGTGCTCATCCATCGCGACGTGGTGGATGTCGGCCTGGTATGCGTTGAAGGTGCCCAGGGCACCCACATAGCTGGGCGCCTCACACAGCACGACGTCACCGGGATCGACGAAGATCCGGGTCACCAAGTCGAGGGCCTGCTGGGAGCCGCAGGTGATGACGATGTCGTCCGCGTTGGCGCGAATCTGTTCCTCGGCCATGACGTCGACGATGTGCTCGCGCATGAACAGCTCGCCTTGACCGGAGCCGTATTGCATCGCCTGGATGCCCTTGGTCTGGACGAGCGCGTCGAAGGAGGCGCCGAGGGCGCCGAGCGGCAGGTCGGCGATGTTGGGCATTCCGCCGGCCAGGGAGACCACCTCGGGGCGGTTGGCGACGGAGAAGAGAGCTCGTACGGCAGACACGGTCATGGACGCCGTGCGGTCTGCATACTGGTCGATGTACGGGTCCAGTCGCGTATCGCGGCGGGACGGTTCGAGAGAGCTCACCGTCTCAGTCTCCCACCTGAGTGGGGGCAGTCAAAGGAGGTCGTCGATGAGGTCGCTGGTTGCGTTGGACAGCCGTGACCTTGCCACCGTCGTCTGCCCGTGGTGCGGCAGGGGGGCGCCGAGATCCTCCTTCGGTTTCAAGGTGCTGCGAGACGACGAGGTGGTCGGCATGCTGGCCTGCTCGGCGTCGGAGGAACTGGGCGGCTTCTATCCGGTGTCCTCGGTGGTCATCACCCAGCTGTGGGTCCGCCCCGACGACGTGGGGGAGTTGGTCGGCAGCCAGCTCGTGCAGCGTCTGGCCGCGGTCGTGCTCCCCGGCCGCGTCCGTTACGTCGTGGCAGGAGGGACGCACGGCGCCTCCGACTGCCGGCATCTGCCGTCGGGGTTCCTGGACGCGCTCGGCTTCGTGGAGTCGGTGCCGGGCGTCCAATGGCGGCTGGATCTCCGGCGCACCTCCTGGGTGATGCGGGCTGCCCGTCAGCTTGCTGCGTGGGTGGAGCGGCTGCCTGGCCGCAGGCCGGCCCCGGCCGGACGTTCGATCCGCGAGCGGACCGACTGAGGCGCCCTGGACGTGCGACGGCCCGGGCGAATCGCTCGCCCGGGCCGTCGCTTCGTGAGGTGGATTACCGCTCGCTCATCGGTACGTAGTCGCGGTTGGTGTGGCCGACGTAGATCTGCCGCGGACGGCCGATCTTGGTGGTCGGGTCGGAGACCATCTCGCGCCACTGGGCGATCCAGCCGGGGAGGCGTCCGAGGGCGAACAGCACGGTGAACATCTCCACCGGGAAGCCCATCGCCTGATAGATCAGTCCCGTGTAGAAGTCGACGTTCGGGTACAGCTTGCGCTCGACGAAGTAGTCGTCGGACAGAGCCGCCTCTTCAAGCTCCAGGGCGATGTCGAGGAGTTGATCGGTGCCGCCGCGGGACTTCAGAATCGCATCGGCGTGCTTCTTGATGATGGCTGCGCGGGGATCGTAGTTCTTGTAGATCCGGTGACCGAAGCCCATCAGCTTGGTGTGGTCGGAGCGGTTCTTGACCTTGTTGAGGTAGTCCTGAACGCTCACGCCGTCGTCGCGGATCGAGCGCAGCATCTCCAGCACGGCCTGGTTGGCGCCGCCGTGGAGCGGGCCGGACAAGGCGTGGACGCCCGCGGAGACGGACGCATAGATGTTCGCCTGCGAGCTGCCCACGAGCCGGACGGTCGAGGTCGAACAGTTCTGCTCGTGATCGGCGTGCAGGATCAGCAGCACGTCGAGGGCGCGGGTGATGGCGTCGTCGAACTGGTAGGGCTCGGTCACCGTGCCGAACGACATCCGGATGAAGTTCTCGATGTAGGACAGGCTGTAGTCGGGCCACAGGGTGGGCGAGCCGGTCGAGCTCTTGAACGCGTAGGCGGCCAGCGTCGGCACCTTTGCCATGAGCTGGTGGGTCGCCGCCTCGATCTGGTCAGGCTCGAAGCCGGTGTTGTCGCGCGAGAACGTCGACAGCGCCGTGATGGCCGCGGACAGCACGGGCATCGGGTGTGAGCGGCGCGGGAAGATGCGGAACAGTTCACGCAGGCGCTCGTCGATCACCATGTGACGCGAGATCTTCTCGGTGAAGGTCGCGAGCTCCTCGGCGGTGGGGAGTTCCCCGTACAACACGAGGTAGGAGGTCTCCATGAAGGTCGACTTCTCGGCCAGCTGCTCGATCGGGTAGCCCCGATACTGCAGGACCCCGGCCTCGCCGTCGATGTAGGTGATGGCGGACTTGCAGACCGCGGTGTTGGCGAAGCCGATGTCGAAGGTGGTGTCCCCCGTGGCGGCCAGCAGTTTGCCGATGTCGTAGCCGTCGTTGCCTTGGGTGGCTTGGACGAACGGCAGTTCCAGGTTCTTCTCTCCTGTGACCAGGGTTGCGGGATCCGGCATAGAACTCCTCCTTGAGACCGTGTCGTGGCGCAGTGTTCAGGACCGTGTGCCAGTCAGCGTCACACTACATCGACGATAGAAACAACAACCAACACGAGATCGCTTTAGTTGACAGTTCAACTAAGACTCGTTACGGTGCTGGTGTACCGAAGCGCGGGCGCCTCCTTACTCTGGAAGTGTCCGACCCCGACCAAGGAGAACCACCATGACCCAGCTCAACGAACTCAAGGGAACCTTCACGCTCGACCCGAGCCACAGCGAGATCGGCTTCGTGACCCGCCACGCGATGGTCACCAAGGTCCGCGGCTCCTTCAGCGACTTCACCGGCACCGCCACCGTCGACGGCGCGAACCCGTCGGCGTCCTCCCTCGAGGTCACCATTCAGGCGACGAGCATCTCGACCCGCAGCGCCGACCGCGACAACCACATCCGCTCCGCCGACTTCCTCGACGTCGAGCAGTTCCCCACCATCACCTTCACGGCGACCGGCTTCGCCGTCGCGGGCGACACGGTCACCGTGACCGGCGACCTGACGATTCACGGCGTCACCAAGTCGATCGCGATCCCCTTCGAGTTCACCGGCGAGGCCAAGGATCCCTTCGGCAACACCCGCGTGGGCTTCGAGGGCTCCGCGACCGTCAACCGCTCCGACTTCGGCCTCACCTGGAACGCCGCGCTGGAGACCGGCGGCTTCCTGGTCGCCGACAAGGTCGTCCTCGAGTTCGAGGTCTCGGCCATCAAGGCCTGATCCGCGTCCTGACGCCGACGCGTCCGCGCTACGCCCGAGGGGGCCGGTCATCGAGACCGGCCCCCTCGTGGCGTCGCGGCGCCTCCCACGGCGACTCCCGGCCGGTGACGTCGCGCGTGCGGACGTCAGGCCGCCGCGCGCGGACGGCGCAACGCCGAGAGCCGCAGCCGCGTGTCGTAGGAGATCGACCCGGCCCCGAACAGCCGAACGGCCGCCCACAGCAGCACCCCCGTCGTCGCGTACACGATGACCAGCGCCGCCAGCCCCTCGGGCACGCTCAGCGTCCCGGTCGCATTCCGCATCTGCGTAGCGATCGGTGCCGTCAAGGGGAAATAGGTCACAACCTGCGTGATGAGCGAGTCCGGCTCGCTGGCCACCAGCGGCGTCACGTACAACGGGATGAACATCGCCAGCACCAGCCCGCCGAACGCCGAACTGGCGTCCTTCACGGTCGGGGCCACCGAACCGATCACCACCAGCAGCGCCGTGAACATCCCGAAACCGCCGACGAACAGCAGGGCGGACAACGCGAGCGAACCAGGATCGACCACGATCTCCGACAACCCCAGCGGGGTGCTGGACTCCGAGGTCGCCAGCTGGCCGCCCGTGGTGCCCAGCCAGATCAGCGCCGGGACCAGGAACACCGCAGCCTGCACCAAGCCGGCGACGATTACCGCCGTGATCTTGGCCAGGATCAGCACCCGGGGCCGGATCGTGGTGAGGATCATCTCCGTGACCCGGTTCTCCTTCTCCTCCACCGTGATGTTGAGCATCTGCTGGCCCAGCATCAAGATCGCCGCATAGAGCAGGATCAGGAAGAACGCGGGCATGACCGCCCCGCTCAGCCCGGCGCTGGGACGCCCGTCCTTCCATGTCTCCAGGGTCATCGGGACGCCCCGCGTCAGCTCCACGAGGCGGTCGTCGCCCAAGCGCTGGGCCGCGGAGTCGGAGACGAGCTGCCGGGCCAGCGAATACCACTGATTCGAGTTCAGCAGCCCCTCATCGCGTGCCACGATCCTCACCGGATCGGTGACCGGATCCGCAGGAACCGACACGAAGGCGTCCAAGGTGCCCTGCTGGACGGCGCCCTCTGCGGCGGCCGGATCCGTGGCGGGTGTCCCACCCAGCCTGGTGGCGACGTCGGCGGCGACGATGCCGGACGCGTCGACGTACTGGAAAGACACCCGATCCCCCGCCGACTGGGCCCGGTCCGCGGCCGTGGAGCCGCTGAAGAACGACAACGCGACGATGATCGCCATGAGTGCCGGGACGCTGAGCGTCGTCAGCCAGTAGATCGGCCGCAGCAGCGTGCGGCGCAACTCGAAGGACAGCACCGTGCTGAAGTTGTGGGCGCTCATGCCGCGGCCTCCTCCGGAGCGTGGCCGTAGATGCTCAAGAACACTTGCTCCATGCTCGCGGTGGTGGCGTCGAAGCGGTGCACGGTCACGCCCGCGTCCAGCAGCGTCCTCAGCACCGCCTGATCGTCGGTGCGTTCCTCCAGCGCCAGCTCCGCGTAGTTGCGCTCAGCGGTCACGACGCGCCAGCCCCGTGGCTCCGGGAGCGTCCCGCTGTACTGCAGCCGCACCATGTGCCCGCCGTATGCCTCGCGCACCGACTCGACCGTGCCGTACGCCTCCGCGCGGCCGTCCTTGAGCAGCAGAACCCGATCACAGAGCCGCTCGACCTCCTCCATCTGATGCGTGATCATCACGATGGTCGCCCCGGCGCGACGTTGGTCCTCGACGATGTCGAGCAGTAGCCGGCGGTTGATCGGGTCGAAGCCCTTCGTCGGTTCATCCAAGATGACGATGTCGGGGCTGTTCATCACCGTGACGCCGACCTGCACCTTCTGCTGTTGGCCTCCCGACAGCTTGTCCAGCCGGACGCGGGCGTGGCTCTCCAGGCCGACGCGGCGCAGGAACTCCAGCGACCACACGGCCGCCGCCGTGCGCGTCATGCCCTTGAGTTGACCGAAGTAGGTCATCACGTCGATGACTCTCTCCTTGCGGTACAGGCCACGCTCCTCGGGCAGATACCCCAGTGGCCCGCTCGTGGCCGGATCGAATCGCGCCCGGTTGACCAGCAACTCGCCGCTGGTCGGGGTGTAGATGCCCAGCAAGGCCCGCAGCGTCGTCGTCTTGCCCGAGCCGTTGCTGCCGAGAAGCCCGAACGTCTCCCCGCGGGACACCTCGAAGCTCAGGTCGTCCACGACGCGGTTCGCCCCGAACGTCATGGAGAAGTTCCGGACCTCGATCACGGGAGGGCTCGTCATGGCGTCCATCCAAGCACGCGACCCGGCAGCGCCTCAGCGCAGACCGGAGGCCTCGACCCCCTGCACGAGCCAGCGCTGTAGGAACAGGAACACCAGCAGCACGGGAACCACGCCGATCAGGGCGCCGGTGAACATCTCCGGGTAGCGGGTTCCCTGGCTGGTCATGAACTGGCTCAGCACCACCTGGATGGTGCGCAACTGCGGATCCTGGGCGATGAGCAGCGGCCACAGGAACGCGTTCCAGGCGCCGATGAAGGTGATGGTGCCGACAGCAGCGATGCTGCCCCCGGCGTTCGGGACGACGATCCGCCACAGCGTCGTCCAGGTGTTGGCCCCGTCGAGGGCGGCCGCCTCCTCCAGTTCCGGAGGGAAGTCCACGAACCCTTGTCGGAACAGGAAGGTGGCGAAGGCGGAGAAGATCACCGGGACGATCAGCCCGCGATAGCTGCTGATCCAGCCCAGCGAGCTCACCATGACGAAGGTGGGGATGAATGTCACCATCGCGGGCACCATCAGCGTGAACACCGTCATCCCGAGCACCACCCGGGACGCCGTGGTGCTCCAGCGGGCCAGCGCGTACCCGGCCATCAGGGAGATGACCACGGTGGCGGCCGTCTGGACGGTCGCGACGATCAGCGAGGTAGCCAGTGCGGGCAGGATCCCCAGGCTGGGGTTGCCCAGCACCTGGGCCAGCGTCCCGCCGCCCACGGCGTCCGGCCACCAACGCCACGCCGGCGCGACGACGGCCTGCTGGGTGGAGAACGCGTTGCGGGCGATCACGTAGAACGGCACCAGGAAGGCCACGGCCAGCAGCGAGGCAGCGAGGTAGGCGCCGACGCGGGGACGCGATCGCCGGTTCATCGCCGGGCTCCGATCCCCAGCAGCCGGTTCTGCAGGAAGGAGAACACGAGGATCACCAACGTCACGATCATGGTCCCGGCCGACCCGATGCCGAGGTCCTGGCTGCCCGAACCGAACGTGACCAGGTACAGGTACACCAGCGGGGGGCGGGCGTAGGGCGGGTATCCGCTGGCGGTGCTGAGGGTGTTGTAGAACTCGTCGAACGCCTGGAAGGCGTTGAAGGCCAGCAGCATCGACACCGCCACAGAAGTGGGCCGCAGCAGCGGCCAGGTGACGTGGCGGAACCGGTTCCAGGCCCCGGCGCCGTCCAGTTCGGCCGCCTCATACAGCACCGGGTCGATCCGGTTGAGCCCGGCGATGAACACGATCATGTAGAAGCCGACCTGCAGCCACAGCCGCAGGCTCACCAGCACGGCCCAGTACCAGGTGTTCTCTCCGCCGAGCCAGTTGATCGGCGCGATCCCGAACGCGCCCAGCACGGTGTTGGCCAGTCCGAACCGGGCACCGTTGAAGAACGACATCCGCCAGACCATGGCGGCGATGACGTAGCTGACGGCGGTCGGTAGGAAGAACACCGACCGGAAGAACGCCCGTGCGACCGTGATGCGTTGCAGCAGCAGGGCCAGCGCCAGGGAACAGGCGAAGGTCAAGGGGACGATGATCACCGCGAACACCACGAACGTGCCCAGCGAGTCCAGGAAGAGGCGATCGCTGAGCAGATAGGCGTAGTTGTCCAGGCCGACGAAGGCCGTCGGGGTCACGGTGTTGCGGGCGTCGAACAGCGACAGCCACAGGCTCCACAGCATCGGGACGTAGACGAAGACCACGAGTCCGGCGAGGAAAGGGGCGACGAGCACCCAGAACCAGCGCCGGTTGCTGCGGGTCAGGGACGAGCCCGCGGCGCGGCCGCGCATCCTCAGGCGTTGACGCGGGCGAGTTCGGCGTTCACCTTCGTGGCGGCGGCGCCGAACTCGGCGGCCGGGTCGGCGCCGTTCTTCACCACGTTCGACAGTGCTGCCGCGTAGGCGTCCCCAGACCCCGACGTCCAGAACAGCGCGTTCGCGCGGCCGAAGTCGGTGACGAAGGATGCCGCGTCCTTGCCCGCGCCGTCGGCGACCTTCGTCGCACGCGGCAGCAGGGCGGGCTTGGCCGGCAGGTGGACCCCGAAGGAGTTGCTGAACTCGACCTGCCGGTCGTCGGAGTCGACCCAGAGCCACTTCACGAAGTTCTTCGCGACGGTGAGGTGGGGGCTCTGAGCGGACACGCAGGCGCTGTACGCCCCGAACGGGACGACTTTCGTTCCCGTGGTGCCGGAGGCCGGGAAGGGCAGCACGCCGACGTCATCGCCGTGCGCGGCCAGCACTTTCGTCAGGTCCCACAAGCCACCCCACTGCATCGCGGTCTCGCCGTTGATGAAGGGGGAGGCGTCTGACCAGTCGGCGGAGGCGGACTTGACCATGCCGGGGGAGTCGAACAGCGTCTTGTACTGGGCGACGCAGGAGTACAGGGCGGGGTCGTTGAAGGTCGCCGCAGTGTTGGTGGCGTTGATCTCGGACAGCCCAGCCGCCCAGATCAGCAGCAGCCCCAAGACGCCGACGCCCCCGTCCTGGCCGGCGAAGAAGCCACCCATCTCGGGGGTCGCGACGCTGTTGGCGACGTGCGTGAGCTCCTCCAGCGTCGCCGGGGGCTGCAGGTTCTTGGCCGCCAGAGCCGACTTGCGGTAGTAGAGGAGCTGCATGTCGACCGTCTGCGGGACGGCCCAGATCTTGTCCTGGTAGGTCATCCGGGCGAGCACCGTCGGGGTGAACTGGGATCGGGCGGTGCCGACGGCGTCGGTGACATCGGCGACCTGACCAGCCTTGATCATGTCGAGGGTGGGGCCGTTGGCGTACTCGAACACGTCGGGGGCGGTCGGCGTGAGCAGGGCGGCGGCCAGGGCCTTCTCGTAGTCGGCCGGCACGACGGTCACGTCGACGGTGGCGCTGGGGTAGTCGGCCGCCCATTGCTTCAGGGTTTCCTCGACGCCCTCCTCGCCGTACTTGTGGTACCAGCTGGCGATCGTCGGCTGAGCCCCGGAGGCGCCTGCGGTGGGGGCGGCGCTGCGGCCGGTGTTGGAGCCGCAGGCGGTCAGGGCCGCCGTTGCGGTGAGGCCGCCACCGACGGTGAACAGGGTGCGTCGCGAGAGTGCCATGCGGGTGAGCATAGTTTCCGGGAACTGGTTGACGCGAGCGGTATCGAGGTGTGTCCGCCGATCGTGTCGCGGCTGCCCACGGTAGAAACCGGAACGGTGGACCCGGCCCCCACCGCCGAGAGAGGCGCATGACACGTCGACGAGGCGATCCCGCGTCCCATCACCCTGCTGACCACGGGGAACGACGTCGCGATGGCGGCCCGTCATGCCGCGTTCGTTGTCCACAGGCAGTAGGGGTTTGTGGGGGATTGTCCACAACGAGGGTGAGGAGGAGTGGCGGGTGAAGTTGTCGTTTCCCTAGAGTCAGGCGTGTTCACCCCAGGACGACAACGAGGACCACCCCCATGGCGACTCCCGATACCCCACACGCGCGACCCCTGATGCGGCTTCGACGCAGTCCAGCGTGGCTTGCTCTTGGCATCGTCGCGGTGTGCCTCGGTGGTCTGGTATCCGCATTTGTGTACCTCAATGCCGTTGATTCGACGCCGGTTCTCCGGGTCAATCGCACGATTTATCGCGGCGAAATCCTGGCCGCCGCCGATTTTGCGGTGGTGCAGGTCGGCTCGGGTCTTGATGTGCGCGCGGTGGCCGATTCCCGGATCGGGGAAGTCCTCGGCAAGGCGGCGATCACCGACATCCCCGCCGGAGGGCTGCTCGTCGACGGCAGCTGGGCCGAGGCGAGCCAACCCGTGGGCATGGCTCGCGTGGGCGTCCGGCTGGCCCAGGGGCGCTTCCCCGCAGGAGACCTGCGTCCGGGCACGCCCCTGAGCGTGGTGGCACTGGCCGACTCCGGGGCCGAGGGGGCGTTGCCGGGCACGGTCGCAGCCACGCTGGTCGCGGCACCGGTGGCCCAGCCCGATGGGTCCCTGGTCTTCGACCTCTTCGTCCCCTCCGATCAGGCCGAGACGGTGGCGCGTCTGGCCGCGGGGGAGCGCGTCTCGCTCATTCAACAGGGGAGCCCCCGGTGAGCACGGTGGTGCTCGCGAGCGCGAGCGGCGCCCCCGGCACGACGACCACCGCCCTCGGGTTGGCCCTGACGTGGCCGACGGCGTCGGTGTTGGTGGACGCCGACCGGGCCGCCGCGCAGACGGTCCTCGCCGGCTACCTGCACGGCCGGGCGGCCGGCGTCGGCCTGGAATCGGTGCTGCAGGCGCACCGCGAGCGCAACCCCCTGCTCGACACGCTGGCGGCCACGGCACGGCCGCTGCCGCCACTGCCCGGCGACGAGACGCCCCGTGCTCTCATCTCCGGGTTCACGCACCTGGGCGCTATCGACCTGTTCGAACCCGTGTGGCCGCCCTTGCTGGCGGCCTTCGAGACGGGAACAGAAGCCGACGTCATCGTGGACGCCGGCCGCACCGGGCATCGCGGGCTTCCCGACACACTCGTACGCGAGGCCGACCTGGTGGCGCTGGTCTGCCGCACCTCGCTGATCGCGCTGGCCGGGTTGCGGCTACACCTGGCGCCGCTCGTGGCCGCGTCCAAACTGGGTGCCACGGGCCTGATCCTGGTCGGACCCGGGCGACCCTACGCCGCCGCGGAGGTGGCCGACCAGTTCGGCGTCCCGGTGCTGGCGGAGATCGGGTGGGATCCAGCGGCCGCCGAGGAACTCCATGCCGGGCACGATCGGCTCGGCCGGCGCTGGCCCCGGTCGCCCCTGGCGGTCAGCCTCGGGCGGGCGTCCGAGGCGCTGCACGGGCGCCTCGCCCGGCGCGAGCGGGAGGTTGCCTCGTGACCGACTCGCCGATGCGCCGCCTGGCCGACGTCCCGCTGTTGCAGGAGGTTCCCGACTTCAGCGTCGATGTGCCCAACGCCCGCCGGATCACCGCCGCGCCCCTCCACGACGAGGTCGACTGGAGCCTGGTCGTCACGCTGCGCAGGCAGGCCTCCGACGAGGTGGCGGGCGCTGCCCAGGCCCACGTGGAACGCACGGGCATGCCGCTGGGGGACGCCGATCGGCGGCTGATGGCGCGGTCGGTGCTGCGGCAGGTTGTCCGCGAGCACGCCGAGGAACGCAGCCAGCTCGGGGATCTGTGGACGGTGGACCGGGAGCAGCGGTACACCGCCGCGCTGGAGGACGCGATCTTCGGCTTCGGCCGGATGCAGCCGCTGTTCACGCTGCCTGACGCGGAGAATATCGAGATCCACGGATACGACAGCGTCGTCGCACAATACGGTGACGGTCACCGCGAGGTCCTGCCACCGGTGGCCGACAGCGACGAAGAGCTGGTCGAGGCCGTCCGCTTCCTGGGTGAATCGGTCACACCACCGCGTCCCTTCGATGACGCTCATCCCACCATGACGCTGGCACTGGGCGACTCGCACCGACTGCACGCCATCGGCTTCGGCCTGTCCTACCGCCCCTCCATCACGATCCGGCAGCACAACCTCACCACGGTCACCCTCGCCGACCTCGTGGACGGCCAGATGATGCCCGACGAACTGGGTCAACTGCTCCACGCGGCTGTCCTGGGTCGCAAGTCGCTGGTGATCGCCGGGGATCAAGGGGCAGGCAAGACGACGCTGCTGCGCGCCCTGATCGCGTCCATCCCCGAGAATGAGCGCTTCGGCACCCTGGAAACGGACTATGAGCTCCTCACCCACCTCCAGCCCGGACGCCGCAACATCCTCGCGCTACAGGCGCGCGTGGGCCTGGGAGAGGTGGCGGACGGCCGTCAGGTCGGGGAGTTCACCGTCGCCGAACTCATCCCCGAGGCCTTACGCCAGAACCTCTCCCGGCTGATTGTCGGCGAGGTTCGTGGCGCGGAGGCGGGTGCGATGTTCGAAGCGATGCAGTCGGGTGCCGGCACCATGAGCACGACCCACTCCCATTCGGCGGAGTCGACCATTGATCGCCTAGCCGCCCGCGTCGCCCAGGGCGGCGTCATCACCATGCGCGAGGCCTACCGTCAGGTCGCCCACCACGTTGCCCTCATCGTCTATGTCCGACTTCAAGACGACACGTGGCGCGGCGGTGTCCGGACCCGGGCCGTGGCCGAGGTGGTCGCGCTGACGGGGGCACTCGAGAACGACCGCCCCGTCACCCACCTCGTGTACCGGGCCGACGACCCCGGCCTGCGTCCCGAGTCTCGGCTGTGGGCAGACCTGGAGCCGTTCTGGGCGGATTGGCGGGCCCGATGATCGCCCTGGGTGTCCTGGCCGCATGCCTCGCGGTGGCAGGGGCGGTGCTCCTCGCGGCGGTCGCCGCCGGGGTCGTGACGCAGCGGCCAGCGGGGCACGCGTCCACAGGTCTGTGGACAAAGACTGTGGACAACCTCCGCTCCGTCCCGCGCCGCACCTGGGTCTTTGTGCTGGTGGCCTTCGGGTTGGCGATCGGCGTCACCCTGTGGACCGGCTGGCCGGTCATGCTGCTCGTCGTTCCCGTGGCGGTCATCGGCATCCCCGAACTGCTGCGTGCCCCGCCCGCGCACGACATCGCGTTGCTGGAATCGCTGGATCGCTGGGTTCGCGGTCTGGCCGCCACCATGGGCGCCGGGCGCTCGATCACCGATGCCGTCCGTGCGAGCGCGCGCACCGCACCCGACGTCCTGCGCGAGCCGCTGCTCCGGCTGGTGCAACGACTCGACGACCGCTGGCCCGCCCCGACCGCCCTGCTGCGTTTGGCCGACGAACTGGACTCCGCGGACGCCGACGCGGTGGTGGCCAGTCTCGTCCTGGCGGCCCAACGCGGCGGACACGGGGCGGTCGCGACCCTGGCGGCACTGGCCGACTCGATCCAGGAGCGGCTCAAGGTGATGCGTGAGATCGAGGCCGAGCGCGCCAAGCCCCGCTACGTCGTCCGGCAGGTGACTCTGATCACCTTGGTCGTCCTGGGTGCGGCGGTGCTCTTCGGCCGGGACTTCTTCCGGCCCTACGGGACGCCCATCGGGCAGGCGGTGCTGATCGGGCTCGTGGTCTTGTACGCCGGTTCGCTGCTGCGGCTCAAGCGGATGACCGTAGCCCGGCAGCGTGCCCGGATTCTGCGGAGCCACTCGTGAGCGCCCTCATCGCGGTGCTGCCCGGCGCCCTGATCGCCCTGGGGGCCGTGCTGGGCGTCCTGGCGTTCCGCCCGCAACACGCCAGGCTGGCGGACGCCCTGGGGGCGCTCGACCCGGCTCCCGAGCAAGCACCGGCAGCACGGGTCGAGGGACTCGAGCGTACCGGCGCCTGGTGGATTCGCGTCCGCCGCGTTGTCGCCGACCCTGTTCGCGAACGCCAACTGGTGCTGAGTGGCCGCTCGCTCACCGCCCACTACACGGCGAAGGTGGTCGGGGCCGTCGTCGGCCTGTTGGCGCCCATGCTGGTCGGGTCGTTGCTGTGGCTGCTGTTCGACTCGACGCCGGCACTCCCCGTACTCCTGGCCCCGGTGGGGGCCGTCGTCGGGTACCTGCTGCCCGACCTGGCGCTGCGCCGAGCGGGCCGGGCGATCAGCGACGACGCGAGCGAGGCCCTGTTGACCTACTTCGACCTGGTCACGCTCGAACGCCTGGCCAACCGTTCGGCCATCCAGTCCCTGCATGCGGCTGCGGAACTGTCCGACGCCCCGCTGTTCCGCTCGATCCGGCTCGTCTTGGATCGCGCCCGGCTGGAGCAGCGCTCGCCGTACGCCGACCTGACCCGGCTGGCGCGTGACCTGGAACTCCCCGCGCTCGCTGACCTCGCCGACGTGATGCGTCTCGATGAGGCGGGCGCCTCGCTGGCCCGCACGCTGCGTGCCCGGGTCCGGGAGCTCCGCGACGCCCACCTCACCTCGGCGAAAGTGGCCGCCACCCAACTGTCCGAACGGATGACCGTCTGGATGGTCCTGCCGAGCCTCGTGCTCGGGCTGTTCTTCCTCGTACCCCCGCTGCTCACCCTGGCGACCAGCGGTTGACCTCCATCCACCCCTCAAGGAGACCACGATGACCCTGCCCCTCTACCACCTCCTCAGCCTGGCTCTGCTGGTGACCCGAGCTCCCGCGACCACCCCCGCGCGGGACGAGCGCGGGGTCTCCCAATCCACCGAACAGGCGATCCTGCTGGCGTGTGCCGCCGCCGTCGCGCTGGCGATCGTGGGCGTGGTCACGGCGCTGGTGCACAACAAGCTCGCCACCATCCCGGGATGACCAGGCACGACGAGCGGGGCATCACCGACTCGATGCAGTGGGCGATCCTGCTGCCGGTGATCCTGCTCACCGTCTTCGGCATCCTGCAGGTGGGCCTGTGGGCGCACGGCCGCACCGTCGCCACCCATGCAGCCGTGACCGGTGCTGAGCGTGGCGCCCTGGCCGACGCTCCCGCCGGCGACGGGCCCGAAGCCGCCCGTCGTGTGGCCGCCGCCGGTGGCCTCGTCGGCGTGGAGGTGACGCTCACGGCCAGCCCCGAGTCGGTCACCGTGACCGTGCGCGGCTCGATGCCGACGTTCGTCGACCTTGGCCAGACCGCCGTCAGCGAGCAGGCGACCAGGCCCAAGGAACGGGTGACGCAGCCATGATCCCGATGCGCCGCGGTGCGGCGTCCCCTCGTCCGCTCGCGAGGCTGGCCCGGGCGAGCGAGCGGGGTGCGGCGGCGGTGGAGTTCGTGATCATGGTGCCGGCGTTGCTCCTGATGGCCGGGCTCATGCTGTTCGCCGGACGCCTCGCCAACGCTCAGATCGCCGTGCAGCAGTGGGCCGACTCGGCCGCCAGGACGGCCTCCTTGGCCCGGGACGCGGGCACGGCGCAGGCGCAGGCACACGGAGTCGTCACGGGCGATGCCCGGGCATCGGGGGTGCGGTGTCAGCCGTCGTGGACGCTGCGCCTGGACGTCTCCGCGTTCACCGCACCGCTCGGGGCCCCGGGGAAGATCCGAGCGGCCGTCACCTGCCAGGTTCCGGTGGGTGACCTGCTGCTGCCCGGCCTCCCCGGCGGCGTGTCACTGTCCGCCGAGTCCTCCTCCACGCTCGACCGCTACCGAGGGAAACGATGATGATGCGTCGGCTCCTGGCCATCGCCAGCCTGCTCCTGCTCGCCGTGGGCCCGCCTCTGGCCCTGCTGCGCGTCGGCGTCACCGACGTCTCCGCGATCGGCCTGTGGAGCCTGTCCGATGTGCGCCCCGTACTCGTCGCGCTGACCGCAGCCGCCTGGGCTGCCTGGGCCTGGTGGACGTGTGCACTCGTGGTCGAGGTGGTCATCAGCCTGTCCGGCTGGCGTCCCCGCTTCCGATTGGTCGGATTCGGCATGCCCCGTGCCCTCGCGGCAGGACTCCTGGCGATCGCGTTCGCCTCCGTCCAGACCCCGGCTCACGCCGCCCCGACGCCCGTGGCCGTCGTGGCCACGGACGCGGCACCCACGGCTCCCACGGTCGAAGCGTTGCGAGCCACCCCCACGGACGCATCCGCCACCGGCGCGACAGTGCTGCACCGTGTGGCGGCGGGCGACGACCTGTGGAGCCTCGCGGAGCACTATTACGGCGAAGGCACGCAATGGCGGCAGATCGCAGCGGCCAACGCCGCCCTGGGCGCGGACCCCCTCGCGGCGCTGGTGGCCGGCACCGACCTCGCGATCCCCGATCCGGTCACCCTCGTGACGGTGCAGCGCGGGGACACTCTCTCCAAACTGGCGCTGCGGCATCTGGGCGACGCGGATCGATGGCCGGAGATCCAGGTGCTGAACCAGGGTCGGATCGCCGACCCGGATGAGATCGACATCGGCTGGGTGCTGCGCCTTCCGTGGACGGCGCAGGCCGACGCGTCCCCGGCCCCGCACGGTCCCGCAACCCCCGAGGCGTCGAGCGGGTCCGCCACCGGGGCGGACGCGGGCGCGCTGGCGACACCCGGCGCAACCCCGGGGTCATCGCACGGTCGCGGGACGGTCGCCCCGGGCGACGGCGACCTGGGAACGCCGGAGCAGCACGATTCACCTCTAGGACCGAACGGGCAGCGCGTCCCCATCCCTGAGGTTCCGGAGCAGTCGCCGGCGCGCGGGACCCTTTCCCCGCCGACGCAGGCCCCTGCGGGAGGCTCCACCGTCGTCGCGCCAGACGCCCTGCCAGCCTCGGCTCTGGCCGGGGGCCTGACCGCGCTCTCGGCGGCCGCGGTGCTGGGCGGCGTGGGGGTGGCGCGCCGCGTGCAGCGGCAGTCGCGGCCGGTCGGTCGCCGCTTCGTGCAGCCCGGAGAGGACCTGGCTCGCTACGCGACCGCGCTGAGCCAAGTGGCGACGGTGGCCGCCGACGACGACCCGGAGCCCTCACCGGCGCGGCCAGAGTTGCTGACCCGCGCCCTGCGGCGCATCGCTGCCCACTGGCGTGAGGTCCCCGAAAGCGTCGGCGCGCTCGCGTCGGCGAGGTTGGACGAGACCGGAGTCAGCTTCGAGTTCGTCGATGCGCCCACGTCGGCGCCCGCCGGGTTCGTCCACCTCGGCAACGCGCTCGCGATCTCCTACGCCGCGCTGGCGGAGCGTCCGCAGGAGGACGGCCCGGTCGCCTTCCCCGCGCTGGTCACGCTGGGCCGCGACGACATGGGAGGCGAGATCATGCTCGACGCGTTGGAATCGGGGGTCCTCGGGGTCGCGTGCGAGGCCGGCCAGGGCCGTCGGGAGGTGCTCTCCGCGCTGCTCATCCAACTCAGCTGCGCCCCGTGGGCGGAGGAGGTCGACCTGCACCTCGTCACCGGTGACGACGACTTCGTCAAAGCGTGCGGTGCCGAGCGGATCACCGCGCACCACGACCTCCCGACCGCACTGTCCCTGCTCGACGGGGTCGCCGCAGCCAGGGCCGCAGCAGCCGACTCCCGGCCCTGGCGGGAACGGCGCCTCGACGCCGACCTGGCCGGTGCCTGGGCGCCCCAGGTGTGGTTGTTCGAGCGCCCCCTCGCCGAACTGGAACTCTGTCGGCTGCGAGCGGCCGTCGACGACCGGGCCGACGGCCTGGCCGCCGTGCTCGGCCTGGAGTCCGCCGCCCACGACGCCGACTGGCGCCTCGACTGGGATCCCGCCGTCTCCACCGCGCAGGGCCGGGAGGCGTCGGCGGAGGCCGCCCCGGCGACGGCGAGCATCCGCGTCGGACCGACGACGGTCACGCCGCAGACCGTCCCCGACGACACGCGCGCTGCCATCACCGGGCTGTTCGCACTCGCCACCACAGCCGACACCGAGCCCGCGCCCTGGTGGCGGGAAGGGGAACCCATGTACATCGTGTCGCTCCGCCCCGGCGGCGACGGCGCCCGCAAACAGGCCGCCGTCCGCTGGGGCACCCGGGCCCCCGAAGGTGCTGAGGAGGCGGCACCGGGGGATCACCCACGGCTCCACCTGCTCGGCCCGATCGACCTCACCGGATGCGCGGGCCAGCCGCCCGCCCGGGCGGCGCGTCAGTGCATCGAATACTGCGCCTGGCTCCACCTCCACCCAGGAGCCTCCCCACAGGAAATGGGCCGCTCACTGCTGGTCGCGGAGGGGACGCGGCGCTCCAACATGAGCCGACTGCGGACGTGGCTCGGCTCCGGACGCGACGGCGACCTGTTCCTCCCCGACGCCTACTCCGGACGCATCCAACTCTCCGACGAGGTCACCTCGGACTGGGGAGACCTGCTCGTGCTCACCGCGCCCGGCATCAACGGACTCGGGCTGGAGCATCTGCTCGCCGCGCTGCGCCTGGTGCGCGGCGCGCCGCTGGCCGACGCGGCTCCCGGGCAGTGGGGCTGGGCCGAGGAACTACGCGCCGACGCGGGTGCCCTCATCCGCGACCTCGGCGTCCTCGCCGCCCGAGAGGCCCTTGACCTCGGCGACGTCGAAACGGCCCGCTGGGCAGCAAGTCGCGCCTTGGTGGCGGCCCCCGACGATGAACTGCTCATGGTCGAACGGATCAGGACCGAACGCCAGGCCGGACGCGACGACGACGTGCGGCGGCTCGTGCAAGGCGTCTCCCGCACCGCGCGGGCGCTCGGCACCGACCTCCTGCCCGCGACCGTCGACGC
>NZ_DAIOIA010000031.1:25218-27209 GCF_036744435.1 Propioniciclava sp.
GCTGCGGGAGGAGCCGCACCGGCGGAAGCGGTGGAACCGGGGCGAGGTCGCCCGGGGCCACGCCTGCGGGCAGCGGGAACCGCGCCGGGTTCCCGTCTCCGACCCCGCGGGCTGCGTCGTAGTCGCGGACCCAGGACGCGATCTCGTCGTGGTCGGCGCCGAGGAAGTTCCACCACGGCACGAACGGCTCGGGGAGCTGACCGCCCAGCACCAAGGCCGGGACGACCGTCCCCGCATCCGCCTGCGCGGTCACCGCGAACGATGCCTGACCCGACACGACCGCCAGATGCCCCGGTGGCACCTCGACGCCGTCGACCCAGACCGGATCCTCCAGCGCGAGGACGCCGAACTCCCAGTCCTCGGGAACCGGCAACTCCAGCGGGTCGTGCGAGGCAAACCGCACCTCGGCACCCACGGCGGGGGAGAACACCTCGACCGGGGAATCCTCCCAGCCCAGTTCGCCGACGAAGATCGCGACCTCATGATCGCCGAACCGCACCGGCTCGGGCCAGAACTCCTCCACCGAGGCCGCCCGGTGCCGCTCCTGCGGCGGCAACACCAGCCCGAGCGCCACCCCGGCGGCAGGGTCGGCACCCACCGGTGCCTCCGCATGCACGGCGCCGTCCCCGGCGGTGAACATCAACACCTGGCCTGCGCGCACCACCGCGTCGGTGCCCAGACCGTCGGTGTGCCGCAACGCGCCACGAAACAACCACGTCATCGACTGCATGCCCGCGTGGCCGTGCGGCCTCGCCCCGGCCGTTGGATGATCCCCGGCGGCGGACGGCGAACCGGCGACGCCACCGAAGGCGTCCACGAACCACCACGGCCCGACGCTCAGGTGCCCGCGCTGAGGAATGGTGCGGGCGACCGACGTGCCGCCGTCCCCGGCCAGGGCCACTTCCGGGGCCAGCAGAGTGACGCTCACGCCTCCCCCCAGGAGAGGTCCACCATGAGCTCGGCGGCGATCCGCTCCAGGTCCGCGCGGACGGCGTCCAGATCGGACGGATCGTCCACCTCCACCGTCAGGCGCGCCTCGAACAGTCGGCCGCCCGTCATGGGGGCCTCCCGGGTGTCGGTGGGCAGCTCCAGAATCGACAACCCGTGCCGGGCCACGACCCGCGAGATCTCCTTCACGATGCCCGGCCGGTCGTTGCCGAGCACCTCCAGCGTCACCTGGCGGGCGGTCGGCGTCGCGGCCTCCTGCCCGCCCTGCACGACGACCTCCAGGCCGTCGATCGCCAGCGCGGCCGCGGTGAAGGCGGCGACCCGCGCGTCCGGCACCTCGACGACCACGATGCCGGCGAACGCCCCCGCCAGTTCCGCGAGCTGGCTACGGGTCCAGTTGCCCTCATGGTCGGCCACGACGCCGGCCAGCGCGCTGACCAGCCCCGCCCGATCCGTCCCGATCACGGTGATCACCAGGATGCTCATGTCGTCACCCTAGTCGCGAGCCGATGGCACGAACATGGCAACCGATGGCTCCGCCCTGACCCGGGCCGCCGCCCGCTCCTAGGCTGGTGAGTCGTGACGATGGTGGTGATCTGGGGCTGGGTGTGCGCCCTCGCAGGAACGTTCGCGTCGCTGCCCCAGGTGGTGCGGCTGCTGCGGGCCGGGACGAGCGACGGTGTGTCGCTGCTGATGTGGCAACTCCTGCTGGGAGTCGGCATCGGCTGGACGGCGCACGGCTTCACCGTCGGCCACGCCAACGTCGTCGTTCCCAACCTCGCCAGCGCCCTGTTTGCCGCCTGCGTCGTCGCGATGGTGCAGCGCGACCGCGGCCTCCCGTCGGCCCGGGTGTGGCCGCTGGGGATCATCGTCGGCATCGCCTGCATCGCCGTGGAGCAGTTCGGCTCCTCAGCCCTGTTCGGCATCGTCGTCATTCTCCCGATCGCGGTCGGGGCGCTCGGCCAGACGCGGGATCTGCTCCGCTCACCCGACATCACCGGCCTGTCCGGCAGCTACATGGTGGTGGCGTTCGTGCTGCAGGG
>NZ_DAIOIA010000032.1:0-26578 GCF_036744435.1 Propioniciclava sp.
TCATATCCCGTGTGACAACGCTAAATGCGCAGCCGTCCCCGGGCATTGCCGGATCGAGACATCCTGTTCATGCTGCGTTCACCTGCCGGGAGGAATCTCGTCACGGTCGCTGCCTACCGTCACAAGCGAGATTGGAAGAACGACCAGTCCTCGTGCCGCTCGACAGCGGTCCGAAACGCTCGCACGTGAGGAATCACACATGTTCTCGAAGAAGCTCGTCGCGCCGCTGGCCCTGGTGGCCGCTTCGGTGCTCGCCTTCAGCGGCTGCGCCGCGAACGAGGCCGCCGCCCCCGCCACCACCGGCGGCGCCACCGCCTCCGGCCTGAGCGGTCGCCTGACCGGCAAGGGCGCCTCCTCCATGTCCGTCGCGCAGACCACCTGGATCGCCGCCTTCCAGACCGCCAACCCCGACGTCACCGTCAACTACTCCCCCGACGGTTCGGGTGCCGGCCGCGAGGCCTTCACCTCCGGCGCCGCGCAGTTCGCCGGCTCCGACCGCGCGCTGAAGGACGACGAGATGGGCGCGGGCAAGTTCGCCCTGTGCACCCCCGAGTCCAATGCCCTGAACCTGCCGGTCTACGTCTCCCCGATCGCGATCATCTACAAGGTCGACGGCGTCACCGATCTGAAGCTCGACGCGGACACCACCGCGAAGATCTTCGCGGGCAAGATCACCACCTGGAACGATCCGGCCATCGCCGCCCTCAACCCGGGCGCGAACCTGCCGGCCGCCACGATCACCGCCGTGCACCGCTCCGACGACTCGGGCACCACCGAGAACTTCACCGACTACCTCGCTCAGGCCGCTCCGTCGGTCTGGACCGAGAAGGCCGCCGGCATCTGGCCCGACGCCTTCCCGGGTGAGGCCGCCAAGGGCACCGCGGGCGTCGTCAGCGCCGTGGAGACCGGCAACAACACCATCGGCTACGCCGACGAGTCGCAGGCCGGTTCGCTGGGCAAGGCTCAGGTGAAGGTCGGTTCCGAGTTCTTCGGTCCCACCGCCGAGGCGGCCGCCAAGCTCGTCGACAACGCGACCAAGGTCTCCGGCCGCGCCGACAACGACTGGGCGCTCAAGCTCGACCGCACCGCCGAGGGCCAGTACCCGATCGCCCTGGTCTCCTACGCCATCGTGTGCGAGAGCTACGCGGATTCCTCCGCCGCCGCTCTGGTGAAGTCCTACGTCGGCTACATCGCCTCCGACGCCGGCCAGAAGGCCGCGCAGGCCAAGGCGGGCAACGCCCCGCTGTCGGCCGACATGCAGGCGAAGCTGAAGACCTCGATCGACTCCATCAAGTGATCCCCCGCTCGGCCTGATCGGGTCACGTACCCGGTCAGGCCGAGCCCCTGCCCTCACCCGGTCCAGCGAAGAAGGAAGCGTGAGTACCGCAACCCAGACCAGGCAATCTCCCGAGGACGACCTCGCCCTCGTCCCCGCCAAGCCGCGTATCGGCGACAAGGTCTTCACCGGCCTCTCGACCGGCGCAGGCATCGCGATCTTCGTCATCTTGGCCGCCGTCGCGCTCTTCCTGATCGCGCAGGCCTTCCCGGCACTGACCTCCACGCCCGAGATGCTGGAGAGCCGCGGCTATGGCCCGTTCTGGTCGTGGGTGGCCCCCTTCGCGTTCGGCACCGTCTACTCGGCCTTCTGGGCCCTGGTGTTCGCCGTGCCGGTGGCGATCGGCATCGCCTTGTTCATCTCCCACTACGCGCCGCGGCGCCTGGCGAGCGGGCTGGGCTACGTCATCGACCTGCTCGCCGCCGTCCCGTCCGTCGTCTACGGCCTGTGGGGCGCGAACACCTTCGCGTCCGCGCTGCAGCCGCTGCACGTCTGGCTGGCCACCTACCTGGGCTGGTTCCCGCTGTTCACGCCGCCCGCGTCCGGCACCGGCCGCTCCATGCTGACCACCTCGCTGGTGCTCGCGGTGATGATCCTGCCGATCATCACCTCCCTGTGCCGGGAAGTGTTCCTGCAGACGCCGAAGCTGCACGAGGAGGCCGCCCTGGCGCTGGGCGCGACGCGCTGGGAGATGGTCCGCATGGCCGTCTTCCCGTTCGCCCGCGCCGGCATCGTGTCCGCGGTCATGCTGGGCCTGGGACGCGCCCTCGGCGAGACCATGGCGGTGGCCATGGTGCTGTCGGGTGCCGGCGTCATCAAGTTCGACATCATCGGTCAGCAGAACCCCAACACCATCGCCGCGACGATCGCGCTGAACTTCCCCGACGCCTCGGGCCTGCGCATCAACCAGCTCATCGCCGGCGGCCTCATCCTGTTCGTGATCACCCTGGCGGTCAACATGCTCGCCCGGTGGATCGTTCGGCGCCGCGCCGCCTTCTCGGGAGCCAACTGATGACCGCCACCGCACTCCGCAAGAGCGATTCCCTCACCGCGGGCCAGCTCCCCCGCTGGGCGACGCCAGCCATCCTGGTCGGGTCGATCGCCCTGGCCGTCCTGGTCACCCTGCTGCTGGGCCCCTTCAACGTCGGCCTGGCCGCCGTGTTCGCCTTCGTGATCCATCAGGTCGCCACGTACCTCACCTCGCGTCTCGTCGAAGGGCCCCGCCGCGCCACGGACCGGATGATGACCGGCTTCATCATCGGTGCCTTCCTGCTGGCCCTCGTGCCGCTGGTGTGGGTGGCGGCGACCACCCTGGCGAACGGCCTGAACCGCTTTGACCTGTCGTTCTTCAACAACTCGATGCGGAACGTCGACGGCGTCGGCGGCGGCGCGGTCCACGCCATCTACGGCACCTTGATGATCACCGGTTTCGCGACCGTGATCTCGGTGCCGGTCGGCCTGCTGACGGCGATCTACCTCTCCGAATACGGACGCGGTCACCTGGCCCGAGGGATCACCTTCTTCGTGGACGTCATGACCGGCATCCCCTCGATCGTGGCCGGCCTGTTCGCCTACGCCCTGATGACGCTGCTGCTCGGCCCAGGCACCGTGAGCGGCTTCTCGGGCTCCCTGGCGCTGTCGGTGCTGATGATCCCCGTGGTCGTGCGGTCCACCGAGGAACTGCTCAAGATCGTGCCCAACGAGCTGCGCGAGGCGTCCTACGCCCTCGGCGTCCCGAAGTGGCGGACGATCCTGCGGATCGTCCTGCCGACCGCCGTGTCGGGCATCGTCGCCGGCGTGATCCTGGCGATCGCCCGCATCATCGGCGAGACCGCGCCCCTCATGGTCGCGGCAGGCTTCACGCAGAGCATCAACATGAACTTCTTCTCCGGTCCCATGATGACGCTGCCCACGTTCGTCTACGACCAGTACGCCTACCGCGGCATCCCGCCCGAGGCGTTCGTCGACCGCGCCTGGACGGGCGCACTCACCCTGATCCTCATCGTCATGGCCCTCAACCTGATCGGCCGCCTCGTCGCGAAGCGGTTCGCCCCGAAGTCCGGCCGGTAATCCAAGGAGACCAACGCACCCATGTCCAAGCGCATCGAAGCCAAGAACCTCGACATCTTCTACGGCGACTTCAAGGCCGTCGAAGGGGTCTCGATGATCATCGAGCCGAGGGCCGTCACCGCGTTCATCGGCCCGTCCGGCTGCGGTAAGTCCACCTTCCTGCGGTCCCTGAACCGCATGCATGAGGTCATCCCCGGCGCCACCGTCCAGGGTGAACTGCTCCTGGACGGCGAGGATCTGTACGCCCCGGCCGTCGACCCGGTGAACGTCCGCCGTCAGATCGGCATGGTGTTCCAGCGGCCCAACCCGTTCCCCACGATGTCGATCAAGGAGAACGTGCTCGCCGGGCTCAAGCTGAACAACAAGAAGATCTCCTCCTCCGAGGCCGACGCCGTCGCCGAGGAGGCGCTGCGCGGCGCCAATCT
The DNA here is from genome assembly GCF_036744435.1 of Propioniciclava sp. Lineage (NCBI taxonomy): Bacteria > Bacillati > Actinomycetota > Actinomycetes > Propionibacteriales > Propionibacteriaceae > Propioniciclava > Propioniciclava sp. The sequence goes on from NZ_DAIOIA010000032.1 coordinate 3,832, forward strand.
GTGGGAGGAGGTCAAGAACCGGCTCGACCTGCCCGGTTCGGGCCTGTCGGGTGGCCAGCAGCAGCGACTGTGCATCGCCCGCGCCATCGCGATGCGTCCCTCGGTGCTCCTGATGGACGAGCCCTGCTCCGCCCTGGACCCGATCTCGACGCTGGCCATCGAGGACCTCATCGGCACGCTGAAGAACGACTACACGATCGTGATCGTGACCCACAACATGCAGCAGGCTGCGCGGGTCTCCGACACCACCGCGTTCTTCAACATCGCCGGTACCGGCCAGCCCGGTCACCTGATCGAGATGGACGACACCAAGACGATCTTCACGACTCCGTCGGAGAAGGCGACCGAGGACTACATCACCGGTCGCTTCGGGTAAGTCCACCGGCGCCATTTCCTGCGGGCCTTCACAGAAGGACAACCTAGAATCACACCATGAGTCAGCCAGGTTGGTACACGGACCCGAGCGGGCAGCCAGGGATGTTCCGGTGGTGGGACGGCAGCGGGTGGACGATCCACGTCACCCCGAACCAGTTCTCCCCGGCCCCCGGTCAGACCCCGGCCACGCCGGGGGCACCCGCCGGGTCCCTGCCGATCCGGGAGGCCCAGGCCGCCGGGCAGCCCCCGGCGGCCTACAGCTACACGGAGATCGATCAACGGTCCTCCAAACTCGGCCCCGCCTTGGCGATGGGCCTCATCGGCCTCCTGGTCATCGGCCTGATCGTGGGGGGCTGGTATCTCCTCAGCGGACGCATCGGGGCAGGCAGCGACACGCCCGCGTCCAACCCCACCTCGAACGTGTGCCCGACCGTGTCGTTCGATCCGAGCGCCACCGCCAGCCCGCACACCAACCCCGCAGGCCGGGTCCAGGGCGGCCAGTTGTCCTATCCCCGGCTCGGGTCCCCGTGGGGCGCGGTCACCGAGGACTACCGGGTTCCCTTCGGGCGTGACGCGTACGGCCAAAGCGTCATGGTGCAGGAGAACTACGACGGCAAGGGCAGCAGTTGGGTCGCCTCCCTTCTGGTCGGAGAGCTGGTTGCCGGCGACGGCTTCTTCTCCCCCCAACAGGGCTCCGAGATCGTCACCCGCTGCGTCCTGGGCGTCTTCTACGGCAACGCGGCAGTGTCCCGCCAAGACGTGGTGAGCGAGGCCACCACCGTCGACGGCAAGGACGCCTGGGTGACCGAGATGCATCTCGGCTTCTCCATCCCCGGCCTCAAGGAAACCGGCGAGACAGCGATCATCGTGATCGTCGCCACCAGCGACGAATCCTCCAGCCTCTACTACGCATCCATTCCGGACAGCCAGCCCACCTTGCTGCAGACGGCCCGCGAGGTGCAGTCCCAGCTCCGCGTGGAGGCCTGACCCGGCCCCACCGAGGCTGCCGACCCCGCAGCTCCCTGAACCCCCACTGTGACCGTGGTGTGACACCCGCGAGCCAGACTCCACCGAACGACACGACAAGTCGAACGGTGGGAGCCCATGAGCGTATTGGATCGCAGGGAGTTGGTGACGCCGACGGGGGTCTCCCCGTCTCGCATCGGCGGGCTGGACGGGGTGCGCGCCCTCGCTGTCGTCGCCGTCTTGGTGTTTCACGCCTCGGCAGCCTGGGCGCCTGGCGGGTTCGCCGGGGTTGACGTCTTCTTCGTGGTGAGCGGATTCCTGATCACCACCCTGTTGCTGCGCGAGCAGGAAACGACCGGGCGACTGAACCTCCCGGCGTTCTACGTGCGGCGGGCCCGCCGCCTCCTGCCAGCAGCGGTCGTGGTCGTCATCGTGGCCGGTCTGGCCGCCCTCGCGGTGGGCGGAGACATCCTGGTCGGGCTCCTCGCCTCGCTGTTCGGGATCGTCACGCTCACGCAGAACTGGGTGATGCTCGCGGCCGGGAACGACTACTTCGCGCAGGCGGGCACCGGCCTGTTCGACAACTTCTGGTCGCTGGCGATCGAGGAGCAGTTCTACCTCGTGTGGCCGGCGGTCCTCGCGCTGGGCTTCCGCAGCGGACGCTCTCCGCGACAGGGTTGGATCGGGCTGGCGGTGGCCGTGTCGGTCGCCGTCCCGCTCGCGATGGTCGTCGCGGGGTACGGGGCCGCGGCCTACTTGTCCACATTCGGCCACCTGTTCGGGCTCCTGATCGGCGTCTGGCTCGCGGTGGCTCTGATCCGACGCACCCCGTCGGCGACGACGGTCACCCGCATCGTCGGAACCACCCTGATCGCGGTCGGACTTCTCGCGTTCGGGGCGGTGTCCTTCTCCGACCTGGGGGCCGCGGTGGAGCGGCAGACGCTCACCTCGCTCGCCGGAGCCGCCGCCGGGGCGGCCCTTGTCGTCGGCTGTGTGCTCACGACCACGCCACGCCCCCACCTGCTGGACGCCGGCGCGCTGGGCTGGTTGGGGCGCCGCTCGTATGGCGTCTACCTGTGGCACCTGCCGTTGATCGTGCTCGCCGACGCTGCCCTGCCAGCGCTGCCCGACCTGGGTCGCCTCCCCGGACGCCTTCTCGCGGTCGTGCTGTCGGTGGGCCTTGCGGCGCTCAGCTACCGCTACCTCGAGGAGCCGATCAGGAGGCGCGGGTTCCTCGCCACCGTGGTCCGCCCGTGGCCGGGCCGGTTGGCCGGAGTGACAGCCGTGCTGCTGCTCGCGGCCGTCGCCGCGGGGACGGCCCTGCTCGCCCCGGCGCAGACGTCGGTGGCAGCCCTCATCGCCGCCCAGACGAGCGCCGAGGCCTCCCCCGTCGCCACCGCGGCTACCGCGCAGCCACGCGAGACGCGCACCGCGTCGCCCACGCCGACGACGTCCGCCCCCTCCGGAGCCGACCTCATCTCGGCCCCGATGGTCGCCGTCGGCGACTCGGTGATGCTGGCCTCGAAGCGCGCGCTGCAGGAGTCCTTCCCCCAGGTGAGCGTCGACGCTCAGGAGAACCGACAACTCACCAAAGCTGCCGGTGAGGTCACCGCGGTGCTGGGCACCCATCCGCAGGCGCGCGTCGTCGTGATCGGGCTCGGCATCAACGGCGTCGGCAGCAGCCAGGATCTCGAACAGGCGGTGGCAGCGTCCGGGGACCGGGTCGTCGTCCTCGTCAACGTGTCCGGTCCGGTCGCCTGGGCCGACTCCGTGAACCGGGCGATCGTCGAGGTGGCCGCCAACCACCCCCGCGTCGTGGTGGCCGACTGGCGCAGTCAGGCGCGCGCCCACCCCGACCTGCTCGCCTCCGACGGGGTGCATCCCGGGTATCCCGGATCACAGCTGTACGCTCGCAGCATCGCCGATGCCCTGAGGTCCTATCGCCCGTGAGTCCCCCCGACGCCCCCGATGCGCCACTGCGCATCCTGCTGGTCGATGACGACGCCGAGATCCGGCTCGCTTTCCGCGCGGCGCTGACGCGCCGGGGGCACTCGGTGGTCACGGCCGCAACGGCATCCGAGGCCCGCGAACTGGCCGCCACCAGCCACGTCGACGTCGGGATCATCGACCTGATGCTGCCCGACGGCGACGGCTTCGCGCTGTGCGCGGAGATCGGGCGCCGCTGGGGCTTTCCCACCGTGATGCTCACCGCACGCGACGAGGACGCCGCGGTGGTGAACGGGCTGGCCTCTGGCGCGGACGACTACGTGGTCAAGCCGGTCGCCCCGGCTGTCCTGGAGGCCCGGCTCCGGGCCGTCCTGCGCCGGGGACTGCGCGTCACCGAACCCGACCGGCTGTCGCTGGGCGACCTGGTCATCGACCAGAGTGCCATGCGGGTGTACGTGGCCGGCAGCGACCTCGACCTCTCGGCGACCGAGTTCCGGCTGCTCAGCACCTTGGTGAGCGAGCGGGGTCACGCCCTGAGCCGAGGGCAACTCATCGACGCGGTCTGGGCGGACTCCCTGCCCAGCACGGCACGGGTGGTCGACACGACGATCCAGCGAGTGCGCGCGAAGCTGGCTGCGGCCGGGGTGACCAGCCCCGTCCTGGAGACGCTGCGCGGGATCGGCTACCTGGTGCGATGAGCAGGCGACGAGGACGGATTCGGCTCCCCACGGCGATCACGTGCCTGCTCACCGGGCTGACCGCGGTCGCGATCATCCTCACCACGGCCGTCCTCGTCCACTCCGCCCGGGACATCATCTACCAGGCACGCCAGGACGCCCTCCTGGCCGACTACCGCAGCGCCACCGAGGCGGTGAGGCGTGAGATCGCCGCGGACCCCTCCGGCGCAGGATGGGCAAGCGTGTCCAGCGTCCTTCCGGCACGCAGCGCCATCGTCTCGATTCCGCAAGGCATCGTGCACGGCAGCCTCACCGAGCAGGAGGTCCCTGCCGCCTGGCTGGTCCCCGCAGGGCAGCCCCCGGTGGGGGCGTTGCGGTACCTGCGCACCTCCCTCGGCGGGCACGAGGTCTTCTTCGTGGGCCTCCTGTGGGCAGACACTGAGCCCGGCGCCCCCACCGTCCTCCTGGTCACGGCCTACTCCCTGGAGGCACAGCGCCTTCAGGTGATCCAGCTCGTCATGGCCGCCCTCGCCATCGGTGGCGTCGCCCTGGTCGGCACCGGGATCGCGGGGTTCCTCCTCGCCCGGACCCTCACGCGGCCCTTGCGCAGGATGACCGAGATGGCGCGGGCCCTCGGCGAGGGAGGCGCCCCCGAGTTCTCACCGTCAGCGTTCGCAGACATCAACCAGGTGTCCACCGCCCTCCACGATTCGTCGCAACGGCTTGCCCGCAGCATGGCCGAGCTCGCCCGCAGCGAGCAGGACGCCCGCCGCCTCGTCAGCGACGTCGCGCACGAACTGCGCACCCCGCTGACGTCGATGACAGCGGTCGCGGAGATCCTGGAGGACTTCGACCAGGCCACCGACGAGGAGCGACGCATCGCGATGGACGTGTCGGCCCGCGGGACGCGCCGCCTCACGGTGCTCATGGAGCAACTGCTGGAGTTGTCGCGCATCGACGCGGGCGCGGCCGCCGTCGCCCCCGCAGAGGTGGAGCTGGGCGCCCTGGTGGCGGAGGCCGTGCACCTCTCGGACCCCGGCGGGATCGCGGAGGTGGACGTCTCGGCCGAGCAGCCCGTCATCACCGACGCCGACCGCGTCCGCACGATCGTGGCCAACCTGGTCGGCAACGCCCTGCGGCACGGAGCGCCACCGATCCAGGTGGGCGCGCTGGTCAGCGGGGGTGAGCTCGTCGTGACGGTCCACGACCACGGGCCTGGCGTCCCCGCGGGACGCGAGGCGGACATCTTCGAGCGCTTCGTCACGCTGGACGCGGCCCGCCACCACCCCGACAGCAACGGTCTCGGCCTGGCGATCGCCCGGGACAACGCACGGCTCCTGGGCGGTGAGCTGAATCTCGTCCCCTCCGAGGCGGGCGCGACGTTCCGCCTCAGCATCCCCCTCATGTGACCGTCCTGTGACGTCGCCGCTCAACGATGGCGGACGACGAAAGGACACCGCATGCCTCAGCCACTCCTCCACGCGTCCCGCGTCCCGGCGCGGGCAGCGACCCGACCGCACCGATGGGGACGCCGCATCCTCGCGGTGCTCCTGGCCGTGCTGGTCATCACCCTCGGAACGATCGCCTTCGGCGCCGCGCGGCTCACCTCGCAGCTCACCACCGTCGAGCTTCCTGGTTCCGGCGGAACGGACCCTGCCCCGATCCGCGGCTACCCGGGCGCCTTCGACGTCCTGCTCGTCGGGTCGGACGGCCGAGCCGGTCAAGGGGCACAGTACGGCGAAGGCGGCACGATCACCGGGGCCCGCAACGACGTCACCCTGCTGCTGCACGTCAACGCGACCCACGACGTGGCCACCCTGGTTTCGTTCCCCCGCGACCTCCTGATCGACTTTCCGGCCTGCACTGCGCCGAACGGCGCCACGGTGCCGGCGGCGACGGGGGTGGCCTTCGGCTCGGGGCTGGGTCGCGGTGGCCTGGGGTGCGTGGCCACCGCCGTCCAGTCGCTCACCGGCACACCGATCCGCTACGCCGCCGAGATCAGCTTCCAGGGCGTCATCGACCTGTCCACCGTGCTGGGCGGTGTCCCCGTCTGCTTCACCGGCCCGATCGACGACCCGCGCTCCGGTCTGGTCATCCCGTCCGCCGGGACGTTCGAACTGTCGGGCGAGCAGGCCCTGGCCCTGCTGCGGTCCCGCCACGGCGTCGGCGACGGCAGCGACCTGGCGCGCATCTCGTCCCAGCAGGTGTTCCTGTCCGCGCTCGCGCGTACGCTGCGCGACCGGGCCACCCTCACCGACCCCGTCCGGCTGTATGCGATCGCCGACGCGGTCAGCCGCACGATGACACTGTCCACCGACCTCGCCGACCCGGGCACCCTGACCTCCCTGGCCACGACGTTCGCCGGTATTCCCCTGGAGACGACGGCGCTGGTCACCTACCCGTATCTGCCGCACGGCAACCGGGTCGTCTCGGATCGGGAGGCCGCCCGGCAGCTGTTCGCGCTCATCGCGGCGGACACCCCCGTGCACCTCGACCCGGCGCGGGCTGGGCGAGGCGCCACGGCGTCCGCGACCCCGACGCCCGATCGCACGCCCGTCAGGGCGCAACCCAGCACGACCGCGAGCCCGTCCGCCGCCCCGGACCCTGGCCAGGCGACCGCGTCGACCGCTTCCCTGCCCACCAACCTCGACGGGCAGAACGCCGATCGCGCGACCTGCATCGTGCCCGCCTGACCCGGCCCACCGAGTGAGGAGAACCACCATGACCATCACGCAGACCGCTCCGTCCGATCCCGACACGTCACCCGTCCTGCGCCCCCGGCGAGGTCTCGCCCAGCTGGCCGCGGCCACCGGGTGCGTCGCCGCCGCCATCGCGCTCGCGGTGGCGGCCGTACGCACCCGCGCGGGCCAGGAGTTCGATCAGGAGCTGATGCTCATGTTGTCCCTGCGCGGCGGAATCGCAGGGCAGCTCGCCGAAGCCATGACGTCGAGCGGGATCGTCGTGTTCGCCCTCGCCTGCGTCACGGTGGCGATCGTCGCGGCGTGTCTGCGTCCCGTACGGGGGGCCATCCCCGGGATCCTAGTGATGTTCGTCGGGGCGAACCTCACCACCCAGGCGGTCAAGCACCTGCTCGCGCGTCCCGACCTCATCGCGGGGGCGAGCGGGCTCAACTCATTCCCCTCGGGGCACGCCACGCTCGCCTGTGGGGCAGTGTGTGCGCTCCTGCTCGCCCCGCCTACCTGGCTCACCTCGCTGACCTTGCCGCCTGCGGCGGTGGGGGCGACACTGATCGGGGTCGGGGTCATCGCCGCGGGCTGGCATCGTCCCAGCGATGTCGTCGGTGCGGCGCTCGTCGCGGCCGCCTGGACGCTCGCCGTCACAGGAGTGCTGCGGCTGGCGCGCCGGTCCGGTTCCCCCGCCGACTCGGGCGGGCGGACGCGGCGATCATTCGCCCCGGAGACGGCCGGGTAGGTCCGCCGGCCCGGCACGGCTGCTTCGGGGACTAGGCCCCGCAGGACGCGACCCCGAGCCGGTCCTTCAACTCCAGGACACGGCCGGCGCTCGCGCGCAGCCGGGCAGCGAACTCCGCGTCGGCCTGCGCCTCCTCCACCAGCCCCGCCACCATGGCGGACGCCGCAGCGGGGTCGACGCTGATCGCCAGATCCCCACCAGCCTGCACGAAGCGGACGGCGCGCTGCCGGGCGGGCACGTCCGCGACGGCCTTCGCCACGCCCAGGTCGTCGCTGGTGATCACCCCGGTGAAGCCCAGTTCCCGCACCAGCCCCACGACGGCCGGGCTGAACGCTGCGGGGCTCGACCCGTCGATCCGCGTGAAGTACGCCGTCGAGACCATGATCGACGCCACATCGGCCGCGATCGCGCGCCGGTAGGGCAACAGCGCCGGATCGTCGGCGGTCGTCACGTCGTCGACGACCTTCGCCGCGAAGTCGGTGTTGCCAGTCACCTGGCCCAGGTTCGGGAAGTGTTTGACGGTGGCCCCCACCTTCTCCTGCTGGAAGCCTTCGATCACGGCGGTGGCCTTGTCCGCCACCTGCTCAGGTGTCGACCCGTAGCCGCGCTTCAGCACACCGATGGGTTCGTTGGTGGACGCCTTCGCGGTCGGGACCACATCCACGACCGGGGCGAAGTTCAGGTTGACGCCCGCCGTGGCGAGTTCGCGGCCCCACCCTTGCGCCTTGGCCCGGAGGTCGGCGTCGGACATGGCGGCTTGATCTGCGGCTGCAGGCATCGCGGTGAACCCGGATCCCTTGAGCCGCCGCACCGAGCCGCCCTCCTGGTCGACCCCCACCAGGACCCCGTGCCCCCCGCCCGCCTTGCGGATGGCCGCGACCCGGGAGGCCGTGCCCTTCACGCCGTCGGTGGTGGTGCCCATCAGGATCACCGACCCGATCCGGGAGTTCTTCAGCACCTTCGTCTCCGCCGCGTCCAGGGAGCCGGTGACACCCATCATGACGAGCTGACCCGCGGCGTCCTCGAGCGACAGGTCGGCGGCGACGCGCTGGCACGTGCTCAGCGGCGTGGGCGTCGGAGTCGGTGACGCCGACGCGCTGGGGGATGACGCGGTAGCCGTGGACGCCGGACCGCTGCTGGGCGCAGGCGCCGGACCCACGGGAGTCTGGCAACCGGTGAACACGAGTCCCACCAGGCCGACGAGGACCAGCCCTCGCCGGATCATCGGTCGCGGCCCAGTCCGAGCAGGGCGTTCTCGACGACCTCGGTGAGCGCCGGGTGGATCCAGAACTGGCCGCGTGCCATGTCGGCGGCCCGCAGGTCGAAGGTCATGGCCGAGATGAGGGGCTGGATCAGCAGGGACGCCTGCGGTCCCAGTGCGTGCGCCCCGAGAATGCGCCCCGTCCGCGCGTCGGCGACGATCTTCACGAAACTGGTGTCGTCCTCCATGGCCCACCCATATGCCGTCCCGGCGTAGTCCTGAACGGCCACCACCACGTCCAGGCCACCCTCGCGGGCCTCCCGCTCGGTCAGGCCGACGGCGGCGATCTGCGGGTGCCCGAACACCGCGTGCGGCACGGGACGACGATCGTTGCGGGCCGGATGCTCGGGATCGTGCAGGTTGTGGGCCACGATGCGCGCCTCATGGTTCGCCACGTGCTTGAGCATCCACGGCGAGCTGACGTCGCCGAGCGCCCACACCCCCGGGACGTTGGTGCGCTGCTGGTCGTCCACGATCACGAAGCCCGCCGGGTCGACGGCGATCCCCGCCGCGGCCACGTCGAGGGTGTCGCTGTTCGGCGTTCGCCCGGTCGCGACGAGGAGGATGTCCGACTCGACCTCCTCGACGCTGCCGTCGCGGCCCCGGGTCGTGACGGTGACCGTCGCGTCGTGCACGGTGATGCCCACGGCGTCCCGCTGCAGGCGCAGGTCGATCCTCTCGGCCAGCAGGGTGGTGTATCGCTCGGAGACGGCGTCGTCCTCACGGCTGAGCACCCGGTCGGAGCGTCCGATCATGGTGACGTGGGACCCGAATGCGGAGAACACATGGGCGAACTCAGCGCCGATGTAGCCGGTGCCCAGGATGGTGATGCGCGGCGGAAGGGAGTCGAGGCGCATCACCGTGTCGGAGGTGTGCGCCAGGCCCGCGTCGAAGGCTCCGCTGAGACCGGGGATCGACGGCACGACGGCGCGTGAACCGGCTGCGATCACGATCTTCTCGGCCGTGATCTCTTCCTGGCCCACGCGCAGTACCTTGGGGCCGACGAACCGGCCGGTGTCGCGGAACAGCGTCACCTCGGGATTGTCAGCGCGCCACGCCTGCCCGGCGTCCGAGATGGCGTCGATCCGGCCGAAGATGCGGTCGCGCACCTGCGCCCAGTCGGCGGACGGCGTGGGCAGGTGGACGCCGACCCGGGCGGCGTCCGCGGGGCTGGCGAGCAGGTCGGCCGGCAGCACGAACATCTTCGTCGGGATGCAGCCGTAATTCAGACAGGTGCCGCCGAACCGTCGTCCGTTGTCGAGGATCGCGACCCGCTGATGAGCGAACCGCTCATCGACGATGCTGTTTCCCGAACCGGCTCCGATGACGATGAGATCGAATGCGCGCACGCGGCCAGTGTGTCAGATGCCCGCGTACGAGTGGAGGCCGGTCACCAGCAGGTTGATGCCCACGAAGTTGAACCAGAACACGAGGACCCCGATGATCGCCAGCCAGGCCGCCCGCACGCCCTTCCAGCCTGCCGTGACGCGAGCATGCAGGTAGGCCGCGTACACGACCCAGGTGACCAGCGACCACGTCTCCTTCGGGTCCCAGCCCCAGAACCGGCCCCAGGCGTAGTCGGCCCACACCGCGCCGGCGAGGATCGTGAAGGTCCACAGCGGGAAGGCGAACCGCAAGACGCGGAAGGAGAAGTCGTCGAGCGTCGCGGCGGAGGGCATCCGGGCGAGGTAACCGCGGACCGGTCCCTTGTTCTCGGCGCGGACCCGGAACAAATACAGGATCGCGGCGATGCCGCCCAGGTTGAAGGCCGCACCGGCGATCGCAGCGGCGACGATGTGGATGATGAACCACACCGAGTGGAGGGCGGGGACCAGCGGGGCGACGGCCACGTAGAAGACCGTGACGGCGAGCCCCTGTCCCACGGCCAGCAGCAGCGTGATCGGCAGCCCGAGCCACCCCCAGCCGCGCCGCCAGATCAGGTAGAGGGCGAACAGGGCGGCGAATCCGAGCGAACTGGTGACGAACTCGTACATGTTGCCCCACGGCGCACGCTGAGCCGCGACGCCGCGGAGCACGACCCCCGCGACATGGCACAGCACCGCGACGAGCATCAGCCCCAGCCCGATCCGGCCGAACCGCGAGGCGCGCGGGGAGACGGCCGCCTCCTCACCTGGCGCGGTGTCAGCCGGGCGTCGGATGGCGGCCCACTCCAACGCGTAGGCGCACATCGCCAGCAGGTAGATCACCGCCGAGCTGACCATCGCCAGGCTCGAATAGGTCGCGATCACGGGGCATCCTCCTGCATCGTCGGGGACTCATCGGCGGGGGTGGTGGGAGCGGCGGTGTCCGCTCCGGCCGCGGCTGCGAGCGCGGCGACGTCATCGTCGAGGCCGGTAGCGGACTCGGCCCGGTCGAGGCCCGCGACCTCGATGCGCAACGTGCCGTCCTCCTGCTCGGTCGCGCGGAGCCACAGCCGGCGGGGCCGGACGTACAGGCTGGCGGACACCCCCGCGACGGCGATCAACACCGACGCGATCACCAGCCACAGGCCGGGCTCGTAGCTGACCTGGAGCTTGGTCCAGCGGCGCCAGTCGTCGAACGACAGCGTGGAGCCGTCCGGCAGGTCGACGATCTGTCCGGGTTCGATCTTGAAGGTGACCAGCGTCCCGTCGGCGGTCCGCATCTGGGTCAGGCCGTCCTTGTTGAGGGAGTAGACCGACTCGGGCGTCCCCGTCTCGGTCCGCGGCTCGCCCGTCCACACCGTCAGGAACAGCTCCGGGGCGAGGGCGTCGGGGAACACTGAGCGCGGGCCCTGCTCGTCCACGACGGCCGTGGGCAGGAAGTAGCCCTCGAAGCCGAGGTAGTTCGGGCGCGCGTCGGGAGCCTTGATGACGCCCATCGACGTGAAGTTGCCGTCCTGGGGCAGGAACACCACGGGCCCGGAGAAGGCGACCTGTCCCGTGGGATCGGTGACGGTCACCACCGGCGCGTAGCCGTGCCCGATGAGGTGGATCTGCGTGCCGTCGACGACCAGCGGCTCATTGACCTCGATCCGGGCCTGCTCGGGGGTGCCGTCAGCATGGGCGACGCGCACATCGGCGGTGAACTCCCGTGCCGCGCCGCGCTGCACCTCCCCGGTCTCGAACTTGGCGGTGAACGTGTCGATCCACACGGTGAAGGGGGCCAGGTCGGCTGGGGTGAAGGCGGCGCCCGCGGTGAAGTCGTCGTACTGGGTGAGGTTGTTGGAGAACGCCTGCCCCTCGACGGTGATGACTTCGCCCTTGTACCCCCACAGCGAATTCCAGCCGAGCCCCACGAGCATCACGACGAAGCTGAGGTGGAACAAGATGTTGCCGAACTCCCGCAGGTAGCCGCGCTCGGCGGATACGGAATCGCCGTCGCGCCGGGTCCGGAACCGGCGGGAGGCCAGCACCTTCTCCCCGGCGGTGAGCGCCTCGTCGAGGGTCAAGGTCGAGGAGCCGCGCGTCGAGGCGGGCAGCCGGTCCAGATGGCGGGGGGTGCGGGGCGGCGGGGTGCGCAGGGCGCGGACGTAGACGCCGATGCGCGGGATGATGCAGCCCACCAGCGAGATCATCAGGAGCAGGTAGACCGCGGCGAACCAGGGCGAGTGATAGACGTCGAACAGACCGAGTTTCTCGTACAGGTCGGCGACGGCCGGGTTGGCGGCCTTCCAGTCCGAGACCCGGATCGGAGCGACGGGACGCTGCGGCAGCAGCGAGCCCGGGATGGCGACCAGGGCGAGGGTGAACAACAGCAGCAGCGCGGTACGCATCGAGGTGAGCTGCACCCAAAACAGCCGCAGGTACCGCATCAGATCACCACCCCGAACGCCGACGCCCATTGCCGGAACACGCCCATCAGCCGGTCCCACAGCCCGCTGACCAGCAGCACACCGACGAGGACCATCATGCCCCCGCCGATCCGCTGCAAGGTGACCTGATGTCGTTTGACCCAGTCGGTGGTCCGGCTGAAGCGCGCGAACGCCAGGCCCGCGATCAGGAACGGGATCCCGAGTCCCAGGGCGTACGCCAGGGCGAGGACCGCTCCGCGCAGCGCGGTTCCCTCGTTGATGGCCAGCGTCAGCACCACCGACAGGGTCGGACCGATGCACGGCGTCCAGCCCAGGCCGAAGACGATGCCGAGCAGGGGCGCGGCGGCCAGCCCCACGGTGGGAGCCCGGTTGATCCTCACCGTCCGCTGCCCCACGTGAAGGACGCCCGCGAAGGCGAGACCGAGCAGGATGGCGAGCAGGCCGATGATGACGGAGATGGGGCGGCTCCAGGTCAGCAGGAGACCACCCAGGCCCCCGAACAGCGCCCCGGTGGAGACGAAGATGAGCGCAAAGCCGAGCACGAACAGGCTGGTGCCGGCGAGCATGCGGCCGCGTCCGCCGGTACCCTCGGTCACCTCGCTCGCCGCCAGCCCGGTGGCATAGCTGAGGTAGCCGGGCAGCAGCGGCAGGACGCAGGGAGAGAAGAACGACACCGCGCCTGCGACAACGGCGACCGGCAGCGCCAGCAGCATCGAACCGCCCGCCGCCTGCGCGAACCAGCCGCCCACGTCCAGCGGCGTCACTTGCCCGCCGCCACATCGTCGACGAGGCCGACCAGCGTCGCCTCGGTGACCTCGCCCAGGACGCGGGCCGCGATGCGGCCCTGCGCGTCCACCACCAGCGTGGACGGGATCGCGCTCGGAGGGAGGTCGGTGCCGAACTTCAACAGCTCGCGGCCGTCGGGGTCGAAGACGCTGGGATAGGTGATATCGAAGGCGCGCACGAACGCCTGCGCGGGAGCCTGGTCCAGGTCGCGGGTGTTGAGGCCGACGAAGGTGGCCCTCCCAGCGGTGCGCCGGGCAGCCGCCTCCAGCGCGGGGGCCTCCTTGCGGCAGGGGGCGCACCAGCTCCCCCAGACGTTGTAGACGACGACCTGTCCGCTGAGCGTGGCCGAGTCGAAGGTCCCGCCCCCCAACAGTTCGCCGGTGATCTGCGGGGCGGTGGTGCGCTGGTCAGGAGCGACGATGGTCAGGGAGCCGTCGCCTCCGACGAAGCCTCCCTGAGCGGCCGGTGCGGCGCCGCAGCCCGTCAGGACCATCAAGCCGGCCACCACCCAGGCGGCCGTGGCGCGTGCCCTCACAGCCCTCACATCCCCGGCCGGAAGATCTTCTTCTTCGCCGGGTACAGGTCGGCGGCGGGTTCGGAGTACTCGACGCCGGCGACCCGGCCGTCGATGACGTGGAATGCGGTCACCGATGCGAGCCGGCAGTCGCGGGTGGCCGGATTGTGGACGAAGCTGCGTCCCTCGGCGTCCAGGCGGGCGATGTAGATCGGCAACTGGTGGGAGACGATCAGTACCTGGGAGCCCTGCGGCACGCTGGCCGCGGCGTCGGCGATGGCGGCGCGCATCCGTTGCGCGATCTGCGGGTAGGGCTCCCCCCAGGAGGGACGCAGCGGGTTGCGAAGATGCCACAGATTGCGGGGAAGCAGCAGCCGTTGGTTGAACCGGCCGAAGGACTGCCCCTCAAGGATATTGGCCGTCTCGATGAGGCGGGCGTCCTCGATGATCTCCAGGTCCGGGTGGGCCGCGGCGATGGGGGCGAGGGTCTCCTTGGCGCGCTGCAGCGGCGAGACGCGCAACTGGACGAGCGGAGCGTCGGCGAAGTGCTCGCCGAGGCGCTCGGCCATCGCGTGACCCAGCGCGCTCAAGCCGTAGCCCGGCAGCCTTCCGTACAGGATGTGGTCGGGATTGTCGACCTGCCCGTGACGGCAGACATGGACGATGGTCGGCTGCATGAGGGTAAGGATAGGCGTTCAGGCGAGCGCGGCGGACAGTCGCTGCCCGTCGACGAACCACAGCGAAAACTGCGCGCCGTCGACGAACGTCACCGGCACGTGGTCGGTGAACTCGGCGCGCAAACGCTCGTCATCGTCCACATCGAGGGACGCCCACGTGGCACCCGTGCGGGTGCACACGTCGGACACGATCGCCAAGGCGTCGTCACACAGGTGGCACCCCTGACGCACCAAGACCACCACGCGGGCGTCCGGGAGCGTCATCGGGGCGCCGACGCTCACTTACCGGCGCGGCGGCGCTGGATACGCGTCTTCTTCAGCAGCTTGCGGTGCTTCTTCTTCGCCATCCGCTTGCGACGCTTCTTGATGACCGAACCCACGTGTGACTCCTCAGGCGCCGGCGACCCGGCTTGAAATGACTAGGACATGACTCGCCGTCGAAACGGCCAGCCAAGAACGAAATCTTACGCGCTTGAACCCGACTCCACCAAGCCGGGTCCACCGGCGGACACTGCGAGCGTCAACGCCCGAGCTCTGCCGAGCGATCCCGGCAGGCTTCCGCCGCCGCGATGAACGCCGCCTTGACGGCACGGTCGTCGAGGACGCGCAGCGCTGCGGCCGTCGTCCCGCCGGGGGACGTCACGCGCTCGCGAAGCAAGGTCGCGTGCTGCCCGGACGCGTCCAGCAGTGTGGACGAGCCCAGGAGGGTCTGCGTGGCGAGCGCGGTGGCGACCGCCCTCGGCAGCCCCAGCAGGACGCCCGCGTCGGCCAGCGCCTCCGCGACGTAGAAGATGTAGGCGGGGCCCGAACCGGAGATCGCCGTCGCGGCATCTTGGTGCGATTCGGGGATCACCACCGCCTTGCCCACGGCCTCCATGAGGGAGACCGCACGAGCCAGGTCAGCCTCCGAGGCGTGGGCGCCCGCGGAGATGACCGACATCCCCACCCCGAGCTCCGCCGGGGTGTTCGGCATGACGCGGATGACGGGGGTTCCGTCGGGGAGTTGCGCTTCCATCTGGGCGGTCGTGATCCCTGCGCACAGGGAGATCACGACGGCCCCGGGAGCCAGGTGGGGGGCGATCTGGGGCAGCAGCGCCAGGGCGTCGTAGGGCTTGACCCCGACCAGCACCGCGTCGGCCCCGGCGGTGGCGGCCTCGACGGTCGCCTCCATCCGGACGCCGTAGCGGGATGCCAGTTCTTCGCGGCGTTCCGCACGGCGCGCGGCGCCGACGACCTCGGAGGCGTCCCACCCGGCGCGCAGCAGCCCGCTAAGGATGATCTCCCCCATGGCCCCGACGCCGAGGAGGGCGACCTGGGTCACGAACGGCCGATCAGCAGTTCGACAACCTGGATGGCGTTGAGCGCGGCGCCCTTGCGGAGGTTGTCGCCGGCCACGAACAAGATGAGACCGCGGTTTCCGTCAACGGCCTGGTCCTGACGGATACGCCCGACGAACACGTCGTCGGCCCCCGCTGCGACCCGCGGCTCGGGCACCGCGACCACCTGGACGCCGGGGGCGTCGGCCAGCAGCGCGAGCGCTTCGTCGGGGGTGATCGCCTTGTCGAACTCGGCGTGGATGGAGAGGCTGTGGCCGGTGAACACGGGCACCCGCACGCACGTCCCGGAGACCCGCAACTCCGGCAGGTGCAGGATCTTGCGGGACTCGTTGCGCAGCTTCTGCTCCTCGTCGGTCTCCAGGGAACCGTCGTCGACGATGCTGCCCGCGAGCGCGACCACGTTGTAGGCGATGGGCGCCACGTAGGGGGCGGGGTCCTCGGGGCGTTCCAGCGACCCGTCCAGGGCGAGCGCGCGGGGGTCGGTGGTCTCGGTGACCTGGGTGGCCAGCGCCTCGACGCCCTTGACCCCGGAGCCGGACACGGCCTGGTAGGTGGCGACGGTCAGGCGCTGCAGGCCCGCGGCGTCGTGCAGCGGCTTGAGCACCGGCATCGCGGCCATGGTGGTGCAGTTGGGGTTCGCGATGATGCCCTTGGGCGGGGTGACCGCGTCCTCGGGGTTGACCTCGCTGACGACCAGCGGAACCTCGGGGTCCTTGCGCCAGGCCGAACTATTGTCGACGACGACCGCGCCGACGGCCGCGAGCTTGGGGGCGTACTCGCGGGACATGGTCGCACCCGCCGACATGATGGCGATGTCGATACCGGTGAAGTCAGCGGTCGCAGTGTCCTCGACCACGATGTCGCGGCCGTCGAACGGCAGCACCGTTCCCGCGGACTTCGCCGAGCTGAAGAACCGCACGTCGTCGACGGGGACGTCGCGCTGCTCCAGCAGCGCGCGCATGACCCGGCCGACCTGACCGGTCGCACCGAAAACACCAATTCGCATGCGGCGATCCTACCGTCGGGGACCTCCGAGCCCAGGAGCCCCCCGCACTGCGGGATGCGGGTCCCGGACCGGGCCGGGCCTCAGAACCAGTCGGTGTACGGCGCCACCAGGGCGTATCCGATGAAGCTGACCAGGTCGAGGATCGTGTGGGCGACCACCAGCGGCATGACGCGCCCCCAGCGCTTGTAGAGGTAGCCGAACACCAGCCCCATCACCACGTTGCCCACGAACCCGCCGAAGCCTTGGTAGAGGTGGTAGCTGCCGCGGATCAGCGCGCTGATGACGATCCCGGTCCACGGACCTAGCTTGAGCTGCTCGAACCGCACGAACAGGAAGCCGAGCATGATGACTTCCTCCAGGACGCCGTTCATCACGGCGTACCCGGCCAGGACGGGGATCGTCCACCAGTTCTCGGCGAGGTTCGCGGGAGCGACGTTGGTGTTGAAGCCGAGTTCACGGGCCGCGACGTAGAACACCAGCCCGGGGATCCCGATGATGGCCGCGGCGAAGAATCCCCGCCCCAGGTCGAACCCGGGACGCCGCAGGTCGAAGCCGATCCGGGCGCGATCCCCCGTCTGCCACAGCAGGTACAAGGCGACGCCGACCGGGACGAGCGGGAACGCGATCCCGGCGACCTGATAGGCCAGGTCGAGCCACGGCCGCTCCGGGGTGACCGAGTTGTTGATCGTGGTCGTCTGCTGGTTCAACGGCCCCTGAGTGAGGGAACGGATGATCGACAGCACCGAGTAGATCGCCGATTGCCCCAGCGACAGGCCCAGAACGAGCAGGATCTCGGTGCGAGGGCGGAAGCGTGGGGCGAGCCCCGACGGCGCGTCGGCGGTCACGGGATCGCGGGAACGGCCAGGTGGGTGCGCGCCCACGCCAGAGTGCGGGCCAGCGCCTCCTCGCGGGCTGAGCGGGAGCCGACGCTGCGGGTGTTCACCTCGAGCACCACGTGCCCGGCGAAGCCGCGGGCCGTGAGCGTGGCCAGGACCGCCGCCGCCTCCTGGTCTCCCTCACCGGGGAACAGGTGACTGTCGCTGATGGAGGAGTCGCCGTCGGTGAGGTGCACGTGGGTGAGCCGCTCCCCCCAGGCGTCGACCAGGTCGAGGGAGCGCTGCCGGGCAGTGGCGGCGTGGGAGAGATCGAGGGTGAGGTGGTCATAGTCGCCGTCAGTCGGGTCCCAGCCGGGCGAGTAGGCGCGGATCTCGGCGCTGCGCGGCCCCCGCCAGGGGAACATGTTCTCCACGGCGAAGACGATGCCGGTGGTGCGTTCCAGCCGCCGGATGCCGTCGACGAAGCCTTGCGCGTAGGAGCGCTGCCAGCGGAACGGCGGATGCACCACGACGCAGTCGGCACCGAGCCGGTGGGCCGCGACCGCGGAGCGCTCCAGCTTCTCCCAGGGGTCGTTGCCCCAGGTTCCCTGGGTGACCAAAAGGGTGGGCGCATGCACGGAGAGCACGGGGACGTCGTGGTACTCGCGCAGTTGCACGAGGGCGTCCACGTTGCGGCTGACCGGATCGATACCGACCATGACCTCGACGCCGTCGTAGCCCAGGCGTCCGGCGAGCTCGAAACAGCTCGCGGTCGATTCGGGATAGACCGAGGAGGTGGACAGCCCCACGCGGGGACGTCTCGCCGACTCGGGACCGGGCCAGGCCTGGTGCGCACTCACGTCGGCCAGCATAGGGCGCCTGGCCTCCGAAGCCCAGACACACCCACTATCTCCACCTCGTGATACCTATTTCCACAAGGGGAGATGTCCACGATTGGCGAACGGTGGAGGCGATGGGTTTGAATGAAGCATGCGTTTGTCAAACCTCACGTTCGCCGCCGGACCCGACGGCCTCGCCCCGGCGGTGGCACGTCTGGAGGACGCGCTGGGTGTGAGTTTCCGCGATGGCGGCTTCCACCCGCGTTTCGGCACGCGCAACAACATTCTCGCCGTTGACGGCGGCCGCTACCTCGAGGTCGTCGAGGTCTTGGAGCACCCGGCCGCCGAGAAGGCGGTCTTCGGTCAGGCCGTCCGCGCCCGCTCCGAACTGGGCGGCGGCTGGATGGCCTGGGTGTTGCAGGTCGACGACATGGCCCCGCTGGAAGAGCGCCTCACCCGCAAGGCCGTCCACGGCTCACGGTTGTTCCCCGACGGGCGCCGCCTGGAGTGGGATCAGATCGGCATCAAGGGACTCCTGGCCGATCCGCAGCTTCCGTTCTTCGTCCGCTGGACCAGCCCGGAGGAGGTGCGCCCCGCGGCGCTAGCCCCCGCCCCCGTCGACATCGTGGAGATCCGGCTCTCCGGTTCCCCCGAGCGCGTCTCGGAGTGGATCGGTATCGACCTGGGTCCCGTCTTCGACGGCATCGCCCTCACGTTCGACGCCCCCAACGGCAACCCGGGCATCGAGTCGGTCACGTTCCGTTGCCCCAACGGCCTCGTCACCATCTGAGCGCCCCCGCCCCCGAGACTGTCGGGGGTTCCCTTTAGTCTTTCGGCATGGCTCGAACGACGACGACGCACCGCTGCAGCGAATGCGGCTGGACGACCAACCGCTGGGTCGGTCGCTGCGGGCAGTGTCAAGCGTGGGGCAGCCTCGCCGAGGTGTCCGCCGCCCCCACCCGCACGACGAGTTTGGCCAAACCGACGCAGGCGGCCCAGCGCATCACTCAGGTCGAGGCGCGCCATGCGCGCGGCATCTCCACAGGGATCGGCGAGCTGGATCGTGTGCTCGGCGACGGTCTCGTTCCCGGCGCCGTGGTGCTGCTGGGCGGCGAACCGGGCGTCGGCAAGTCGACGCTGCTGCTGGAGGCCGCCGCCCGCTGGGCCTCGCAGGGGCGCCGCACGCTGTATGTGACCGCCGAGGAGTCGACCGCCCAGGTCCGGTTGCGGGCCGACCGTACCGGCGCCCTCCACGACGAGCTGTATCTCGCGGCGGAATCCGACCTGGGCGTCATCCTCGGCCATGTCGAGGAACTCTCCCCCAGTCTGCTGGTGCTCGACTCGGTCCAGACGGTGCAGGCCCAGGGCACCGACGGGGTGGCCGGCGGCGTGACGCAGGTGCGCGAGGTGACCAACGCCCTCGTGCGCACCGCGAAGCGACGCGGCATGGCCGTCATGATCATCGGTCACGTCACCAAAGACGGCGCCCTGGCCGGCCCCCGGACACTGGAGCACTTGGTTGACGTCGTGCTCGCCTTCGAAGGCGAGCGCCACGGCGCCTTCCGCATGGTGCGGGCGTCCAAGAACCGCTACGGCCCCGCCGACGAGGTGGGCTGCTTCGAGATGACGGAGTCCGGCATCCGCGAAGTGCCCGACCCCTCCGGCTTGTTCACCTCCGGGCGCGGCCCGACGCCGGGCACCTGTGTCACGGTGAGCCTCGAGGGGCGCCGCCCGCTGGTGGCCGAGGTGCAGGCCTTGGTGGTGCCCACCAGCCTGACCCAGCCGCGGCGGGTCACGCACGGGCTCGACGTGAGTCGGGTGACGATGACGCTTGCCGTCCTGCAACGCCGAGCGCGGCACAAGCTTCACACCCGCGACGTGTACGCCTCCACGGTCGGCGGGGTGCGTCTGTCCGATCCGTCGGCCGACCTGGCGCTCGCCATCGCCGTGGCCTCCGCCATGCGTGACGAAGAGCCCCGCGGCCGCACCGTCGCGATCGGGGAGGTCGGGCTCTCGGGCGAGGTGCGGCGCGTCCCCGCCCTCAGCCGGCGTCTCGCGGAGGCGGCGCGTCTCGGCTTTGAGCGAGCGATCGTCCCGGCGGGCGCCGCCGAGGTGACCGCTCCCGCCGGGTTGGTCGTGGTGGCGGTGGAGACGCTGGAGGAGGCCCTCGCCGCCGCCTTCGCCCCGACGCGCAGCAACGTCGTGCCGATCGAGCGTCGCGAGCTCGCCTAGACTCGGAACAGATCGCCCCGACCGGCGGGCGCATCCAGGATCTGGGAGGCGATTCGTGAGCATCGGCAGGCTGCCCGAGGAGATCGTCCGCCTCGCCTCCGGCACTCCGCTGCGCGACGGCCTGGATCGCATCGTCAGCGGCCACACCGGCGCGCTCATCGTGTTGGGCAGCAATGAGGCCCTGCGGGCCATCTCCACGGGCGGCTTCACGATCGATGTCGCGTTCACCGCCCCGCAGCTACGAGAGCTCGCCAAGATGGACGGCGCGATCGTGCTCAGCGGCGACGCCGACCGCATCCTGGCCGCCGGCGTCCACCTGTCACCCGAGGCCTCGCTGCCGACCGGGGAGACCGGCACCCGGCATCGCACCGCCGAACGTGTCGCCCGTCAGGTCGAACTGCCGGTCGTGACCGTCTCGGCCTCCATGTCCACCATCTCCCTGTTCACCGGTGGCTCCCGTATCGTCGTCCCCCGACCCGACGAACTCGTCGCCCGCGCCAACCAGGCGCTGGCGGCGATCGGCGTCCACCGGGAGCGCCTCACCGCGTCGCTGTCCCGGCTCACCGGTCTGGAACTGCACGATGCGGTCACCCTGCGCGACGTCGCCCACGTCGGGCAGCGGTTCGAGATGACCAACCGGCTGGCCGAAGAGGCAGCCACCTACGTGGCCGCCCTGGGCGTGGACGGCCGTCTGCCTGCCCTGCAGTTGCGCGACCTCGTCGACGACCTGACCCCGCTGTCCTCGCTGGTCCAACGCGACTATGTCACCGACGACGCCGAGACGATGCCGTTCGCCGGCCTGACCCAACTCGAGGACCAGGACCTATTCGACATCGTCCTCGTGGGACGCGTCCTGGGCTTCCCGCCCGGGCTGCACCTCGACTCCCCCGTACGCCCCCGCGGGTTGCGTCAGCTCGCGGCCGTGCCCCGGCTGCCCGCAGGCGTCAGCGCCCGTCTGGTGGCCACGTTCGACGGGCTCCCCGCCCTCGCCGCCGCCTCGAATGCGGAACTGATGACCGTCGAGGGAGTCACGGAATCCATCGCGCACTCGGTCCGGGACTCGCTGGCGCACCTGGCCGGGGCGCCGCCGACCCCGTGACCCCAGCTCGCAGCGCCACCGTCGCCGAGGTACTCGCCTGGTACGCCGCGCACGCCAGACCGTTGCCGTGGCGCGACCAGGATGCGTCCGGGTGGGGCGTCATGGTGAGCGAGTTCATGCTGCAGCAGACCCCTGTGGCGCGGGTCCTGCCGGTCTGGCAGACCTGGCTGGCCCGCTGGCCCTCCCCGTCCGCCCTCGCCGCCGAGGAGCCGGGAGAGGCCGTCCGCGCCTGGGGACGCCTGGGATACCCACGACGGGCACAGCGGCTGCACGCAGCCGCCTGCGCCATCGTCGCCCACCACGGCGGCGAGGTGCCCACCGATCACGACGCCCTGCTCGCGCTGCCCGGCGTCGGGGAGTACACCGCCGCCGCCATCGCCTCTTTCGCGTTCGGCGCCCGCCACCTGGTGCTGGACACCAACGTCCGACGCGTCCTAGCGCGCGTGGAAGCCGGTCAGGAGTTCCCCGCTGATCACCTCACCCGCGCCGAACGGGGGCGCGCCTGGGAGTGGGTCCCCGAGCAGCCCGGGCGGGCTGCGGCGTGGGCGGCGGCCTCGATGGAACTGGGTGCCCTCGTGTGCACCGCCAGCAGCCCCGCCTGCCCGCGCTGTCCCGTGCGGGCATCTTGCGCGTGGGAGGCCGCCGGCCGCCCACCGCACGACGGCCCTCCTCGGCGCGGGCAAACCTACGCGGGCACCGACCGGCAGTGCCGCGGCGTCCTGCTCGGCACCGTTCGTGACGCCCCAGGGCCAGTCCCCGAGGCGCAGGTCCTGGCCGCCTGGACGAAGGATCCCGACCAGGCCCACCGGGCCCTGACCGGGCTGCTCGCCGAGGGGCTCCTGCGTCGCGGCTCTGGTTCGACCCTCACGCTGTAATCCCGCGGGCAGCACCTCGCTGCGGCCGCGTGCCGCAGCGCACGACATGGCCCCTCACCCCACCAGGAACGGAGCGAGCGGCCCTGCTCCGCGCGGGAGGTCGCACTCGCCGTGGG
>NZ_DAIOIA010000033.1:0-21044 GCF_036744435.1 Propioniciclava sp.
GCCCCCGCCGAGGACTGAGCCTCATAGCGCCGAGGACTGAGGCTCCGGCCGCCGAGGACTGAGGTTGCGGCCGCCGAGGACTGCGACCCTGCGCGTCGAGGACTCGCGCGCCCCGGTCGGGACGCCCGGAGCGCCGGACGCCGCCGGAGTCAGCGACCGGACGCGTACCGCAACGCGTTGGGGCGGCAGGGAGCCTCGAAGGCGATCTTGAGGTCGGGGGCGACCCTTCCCTGGTTCCGCAGCGCGAACAGCCGCTCGACGACCCGGTCGCGCAGGCTCTGCGGCGTGAGGGTGTTGAGGTAGATCTTGGTGGCCCCTTCGAACCCGGCGAGCGTGGAGATCCGCCACTTCAGCATCACCCGCCACGGCATCGGCGCCTCGACGTCGAGGGGCCGGTAGTGCCACTCCTCGTTGCTCGGGATGTCGGCTCCGGTCGCCGCGTGCATCGCGTGGATCAGGTCGCTCATGGCGTCCCGCTCGTCGCGGGTGTGCTCCCACGGGAACGAGTGCTCGGACTTGGAGAACACTTCGATGGTCGGGTAGCGGTGCCCGAACCCGGCGAATGCAAGCGCATGGTCGTTCTCAGCGATCATCAGGTTCCGGTAGGACGCATAGTTGCTGGCCACCTCGTTGAACAGGTTCGGGTTGATCCGCAGCTTCGCCAGCGTCGCCTCGTTCTGGACGCCCCGCTCGTCGATGGCGACGAGTTGCTTGTGGAGATGGTCGAAGGACGCCCCGGCGGGTTTGAGCCAGTTCTGGAAGACGGTGACGTAGCGGGCGTACCGGTTGAGGTCGTAGAGCCCTTCGACCGCCTCGAGGGTGGCGTCGAGGAAGAGGCGGTGGTCGGCGACGCTCAGCGTCCCCGAGCCTGCGAGCTGGCTGTCATCGGTGGCACCCGGGACGTAGTGCCGCCGCGCGATGATCAGGTCGTGTCCCCCGCCGAAGAAGCCGGACGCCGCGTCGATCCGCTCCTCCTCACTGAGGGCGGCGATCTGGGACGCCGAGCGTCCGGCGGCCCGCAGCTTGGCGTCGATCACCCGCAGGACGTGGGCGCGTCCTTGGGCAGAGGCGAGGTAGGCGCGGCGCCGTTCGGCGACCCGGACGGGCAGCGTGTAGCCGTAGTTGGCGTGCCAGTACTCGTAACTGAGGATCTCGAACAGGTTGGGCACGCGGCGGAACTCCGCGACGGTGTCGAACATCTGGGCCGCCGGGACGCCGTACAGGGTCTCGTGGCCGTGGTCGGTCGCGACGATGCGCGATTTCTCCGGCGGTGTCTCGTCGTAGCGATCCTCGCAGAACGCGCACGTGGCGCCCACGGCGTCCGAGTCGAGCGGCCGCGGGTCGGGATGCGCCAGGCCGAGGGGCCGGTTGCCACGCCCGGGGACGGTCCACACCTCGGTGCCGGTGAACGGGTTGAGCTGTTTCAGCGTCCCGTCGGCCAGTGCGGTGAGGTACTCGGGCTCGCGGGCGTACTGCTGCATGCACCTAGCCTGCCCCGTCGCGGACGTGCCCGGGGGGACGCTGGGCGAAGACGTCACCGTCGGCACCACCCGGCGAGCGAGGCACCCGGCCCCGCCTGCTCGGGTCGCCGTCCGCGCGCATCGCCCTCAGGAGAACCAGCGGTCCAGTTCGGCGATCAGTCCGCCCTCGGTGACGGACCCGGTGACGGCGTCCGCGGCGGCGATCACCTCGGCGGGCGAGTTGCCCATGGCGACGCCGCGGCCCGCCCACTGCAGCATCTCGATGTCGTTGCGGCCATCGCCCAGGGCGAGGACGTCTGCGGCGTCGATGCCCGCGCGGGCCGTCACCCGAGCGAGCCCGTGGGCCTTGTCGACGCCTTGGGGGGCGATGTCGAGCCAGGCGGTGTAGCCGATCGAGTAGCTGACGCCTTCGAGGCCGAGCCGGGAGGCCAGCTCGATGAACTCCTGCTCGCTGGAGTTCGGGTCGCGCACGATGATGCGGGTGACGTGCTTGCTGGTCATTTCCTCGATGCTCACGACCTCGATGTCGCCGTGGAGTTCCCCCTCGGGGAACGGCGCGCTCACCTGGTAGCCCGACCCGATCATCTCGACGCCCAGCCGCGCGTCCGGCACCTCGGCGTGGATCAGGTCGATCACCGGACGCGGGTCGAACGTGAGCAGGTCCACCACCTCGAACGGCGGGTAGCGGACGGTGACGGCCCCGTTGGAGCACACGTGCTCGGCGGTCAGGGGCGGAAGCTGGTCGATGACGGTCAGCGCGGAGGCCCAACTCCGCCCGGTCGACAAGATCACCGGGACCCCCGCCTCCAGGACGCGGGCCACGGCCGCGTAGACGCGCGGGACAACGATGTTGCTCTCATCGACGAGCGTGCCGTCGACGTCGAGCGCGACGAGCTTGGGACGGAAGGTCATGGTCACCACCGTATTCACTCCGAACGACCGAAGCCGAACCGGTCTCGGGCGGCCGGGTGCCGCGGTGCGGGGCCACGCGGCTGCGCAGCGGTGTGACGCCTTGTCCGCCCGGGCGGCTGAGCGATGATAGGGCCATGAACCCGGACGTCACCCCGAGCGACCCGCCGTCTCCCGACACCCCTGCCGGGCAACCGCCGACGTCCTCCGAGCAGCCGTCCCCGACCCGTCGTTCGGAGAGCGCCGCGGCGTCCGCTGTCCCCGCCCACGAACCGTTCCCGGCCTGCATGCGCGCGGCCCGGGTGTGGCGCGACGGGCACGTGCTGCGAGACCGGATCACCGTGGATGAGATCGGGCCGCTCGTGCACGATCCGGACGTGCTGGTGTGGGTGGATCTGGTGGCGCCCACCGAGGACGAGCTCACCTCGCTGGCGCGGCGGCTGTCGCTGCCCGCCACGGCCGTCGAGGACGCGCTGGGCCCCAAGGAACGACCCAAACTGGCCCGCCACGACACCCACTTGTGCGTCACCGTGTACGCCGTCATGCCGGAGCTGTCCACCCCGCAGCACTTGGAGATGACCCGCATCTCCGCCTGGGTGATCCCCTCAGCGCTGATCACCATCCGGCTGAACGACCACTTCGACATGGACGCGGTCGTCCATCGCTGGGAGGAGGACCCCGACCTGCTGAAGGCGGGCTCCGGGGCGCTCGTCCACGGCCTCCTGGACGCGGTCGTCGACGACCAGTTCGAGTGGATCGAAGCCCTGGATGACCGCATGGAGGATCTGGCCGGGGAACTGTTCGAGCAGCGGCACGCCAGCGCCGCGTTCGCGAAGACCATCTTCGATGTCCGGCGTGAACTGGTGACCCTGCGCCGGATCGTGCTGCCGATGCGCGAGGTGGTCGCCGGGCTGGTGCGCGACCCGAGCATGGCGACCCCCGCGCTGCGGCCCTGGTTCGACGACCTGTTCGACCATGTGCTGCGCGCCGCGGAGTGGACCGAGTCGCTGCGTGACCTGGTGGGGTCGGCGTTCGAGACGAACCTGGCCCTCAACGACGAGCGGCTCAACACCATCATGAAGAAGCTGGCCGGGTGGGCGGCGATCATCGCCGTGCCGACGGCGATCACCGGCTGGTTCGGACAGAACGTCCCCTATCCCGGGTTCAGCCAGCCGCTTGGTCTGTGGCTGTCGATCGGGCTGATCGTGGGCTGCGCCGGGGCGTTGTACGTCGTGTTCAAGGCCCGCGACTGGTTGTGACCGACGCGGAGCCACCCCCGCGGTGTCCCTGACCGCCGCCGGGGCACGGCCGCGCTGACTGTTCATGCAGAGTTGGGCAACCCGTCCTTTCCCCCTCACGTGCGCTCGTTACGTTGCGAGAGCGCCGATACGGCGGCGCACCCCCACCCTGAGGGAAGGAAAACATGTCCACGACAGCACGCAGGCTGATCGCCGTGACGGCGGCTACGGGCTTGGCGTTCGGCATCGCGACCCCGGTCCTGGCCGAGGCGACCCCTACTACCCCCAAGAACGTCATCGTGATGATCTCCGATGGCGCCGGCTACAACCAGTTCGACGCCGCGAGCCTGTACGAGTCCGGCACCTCCTACCGGCAGGTCGCGGTCGATCCCAGCACGGGCGCGATCACGCTCAGCGCGGCCACCCCCACGCAGGTCTACGAGCAGTTCCCCGTCCAGGTGGCCCAGAGCCACTACTCGGCCAGCGGCCGGGCGGGTTACACCCCCGAGGCGGCGTGGGGTGCGTTCGACTGGGTCGCCAGCGGGGCGACCGATTCGGCGGCAGCCGCGACGGCGCTGGGCACCGGCGTCAAGACGAACAACGGCACCATCGGCATCGACCCGGCGGGCGACAAGCTCCTGACCGTCGGCGAGCAGGCGATGGCCGTCGGCAAGAAGGTCGGGCTGGTCACGTCCGTGCCGTTCAACCACGCCACCCCGGCCGGGTTCATCGCGCACAACGCGGACCGCAACGACTATCACGGCCTGGCCACCGAAATGATCGACAGCGGCATCGACGTGGTGATCGGCGCCGGTCACCCGAACTACACCGACGCGAACACCTCGCGGGCCTCCCACTTCGGTGCGGGCTCGTGGATCTCACAGCCCGACTTCGCGCGGCTCAGCGGCGGACAGACCCCGTTCACCTACGTGGACAGCAAGGCGCAGTTCGAGCAGATCGCGGCGGGGAACAACGTCCCTGACAAGCTGTTCGGCCTGGCGCGAGTCGCCGAGACCTTCCAGTACAACCGCCCGGGCCTGAGCAACAACGCGGTGCTGCCGTTCACCGACCGGGCGAACGCCGACGTGCCGTCGCTGGAGACCTCGACCGACGCGGCGCTGAACGTCCTCGCCAGCGACCAGGACGGATTCTTCTTGATGGTGGAGGGCGGCGCCGTCGACTGGGCCGGTCACGCCAACCAGACCACCCGTTTGGTAGAGGAGCAGCTTGACTTCAACGCGTCGGTCGAGGCCGTCACCGCGTGGGTCGAGCAGAACAGCAACTGGAACGAGACCCTGGTCATCGTCACCGCCGACCACGAGACCGGCTACCTCGCCGGCCCGGGCGCCGACGCGCAGACCGGGTGGACGGCGCTGACCGGCACCCAGGGCCAGCTGCCGAACGTGTCGTGGCATTCGGGCGGGCACACCAACGCCCTGGTCCCGTTCTTCGCGAAGGGCGCCGGCTCCGATCAGCTCGCCGCCCGCGCCGACAAGTGGGACGCCGTGCGTGGGGCCTACCTGGACAACACCGCCGTCGGCGAGATCGTGTTCGACCTGCTGGGTCACGCGGCTGCCTCCGGGGAGAACGCGGTCGGCGTCGAGGCATCGGTGACGTCGGGTGATCGCAGCGGCGCCCTGTCGCTGTCGGTCGCCGCGTCCGATCGGGTCGTGTTCGAGAACGCCGCCGCGGCTCTGCCGCAAGCCACGGTCACGGACAGCCGCTCCGAGGTGCAGTCCCAGGGCAAGGGCTGGACGGTGTCCGGTTCGGCGACCGAGTTCGTCGCCGGTAACCGCACGTTCGGCGCTGAGGCGCTGACCTGGACGCCGCGGGTCGTCTCCTCCCAGGGCGGCGCCGCGGCGGGCGGGGTCGCGACCCTGCAGGCCCCGGCGACGCTGGCGGACTCCGATCGCGTGACCCGCGTCGGCACCTCCGTCCTGGACGCCTCCCTGGCGCTGTCGGTGCCCGAGGACGCGAAGGCCGGCCGGTACGGCAGCGACCTCACCTTGACGCTGTTCGCCAAGGACTGAGCGCTGACAAGGGGCGGCGGCCCCACGCCGCCGCCCCTTGTTCCGTTCCCCTGCAGGTCTTCCGCACCGCTACTTCCCTCCCCCCGGGCACGCCTTGCCCCTCCCCGAAAGGCCGCCTCATGACCGCTTCACCCCCCTCCCGCACCCACGGACGGCCACGCCGCTGGTGGGTCGTTCTCGCGGCCGCGCTGTCAATGGCGCTGCTCGCCCCCGCCACCGCCGTCGCCGCCGACGTCGCCTGGTCGGTGGCCCCGTCCACCGGGGGCGCCCCGGATTCCCGCATCTCGCTGCGGCACGTCACCGACCCCGGCGCCTCCGTCGACGACGAGATCATCGTCACGAACCTCGGCTCGCAGCCTGCCGAATACCTGGTCGCCGCGGGTGACGGCGTGGTCGGTGCCGACGGCGCCTTCGACATCGCCGCCGGGGAACCCACCCGCGCCGGGCGCTGGATCACCGTCGGAGGCACCGATGCCGGGCGCCTGACCCTGAACGCAGGCGAGGCGCGGGCCCTCCCGGTGCGCATCGACGTCCCCGCCGACGCCGTACCCGGCGATCACCCTGCGGGGATCGTCGTCGGCGTGAGCGATGGGAGCGACGGCGTCACCGTGACCCACCGCATGGGCGTGCGGCTCCATCTCCAGGTCGCGGGCGAGATCGCCGCACAGGTGCGGGCCACCCACGTGGAGGCATCCTTCACGCCGTCCTGGATCCCGTTCGCGCCTGGCGTCCTGCACGTGAGCTACGACGTGGAGAACACCGGCAATGTGCGCCTGGGCGATGCCGCCGAGGTTGCGGTGGCTGGTCCCTTCGGCGTCGCGCCAGCGTCGGCTACCGCAGCGGCGGGCGAACTGCTGCCCGGGGACGTGGCGCGCCGCACCGTCGCGGTGGAGGCGTGGCCGATGGCGGTGCTGTGGGGAACGGTAACGGTCACCCCCACCGCGATCGGCGAAGATCAGCTCACCGCCGCGGCAGCGCAGTCCGCCGGGTTTCTGGCGGCGGCGGTCTCGTGGACCGGCCTGGTCGCTCTGGTAGCGATCGGGGGCCTTGTGGTGTGGGTGTGGCGGCGCCGCGTCGGACGCGTCGACCCCGTCGACGCCTGAGCGGATCCCCGCCCGTTCCACTGCGGCGGGCGGGCCACTCGGCATCAGTTCCATAACAAGGCTCGCCTCACCCGACCCCCACGAGCGTATGATCACCGCTGGCAAGGCGATGGACAAAGCGGTCCACCGGTCGTCGATGTGGACGATCGTCGATGTGGACGACATGCCGATTCACAAAGGGGGACGGATCTCATGCTCATCAAGAGGCGATCTCTGCTCGTCGGAGCCGCGGTGCTGGCCGCAGCGGCCGGGTGTAGCAGCGGCGGCACGACGGCATCATCATCGGCCACCTCGTCCGCGGCCGCAGGCGGTGCGGGCGGCGACGTCGGCATCTTCACCTGGTGGGCGGACGGCTCGGAGAAGGAGGGCTTGGACGCGCTGGTCGCCCTGTTCAAGACGAAGTACCCGAACAACACCTTCGTCAACCTCGCCGTCGCGGGCGGCAGCGGCTCCAACGCGAAGGCGAAGCTGGCTTCCGACCTGGCCAACAAGAACCCACCGGACTCCTTCCAGGGGCATGCGGGCGCCGAGCTGACCGACTACATCGACAACGAGCAGATCGAGCCGGTGGACGACATCATGAAGGCGCTCGGCGGTTCCTCGGTGTACCCGCAGACGCTGCTCGACCTCATCACGGTCGGCGGCCACGTGTACGGCGTCCCGTGTGACATCCACCGCGCCAACATGGTCTGGACGAACTCCGATCTGCTCTCCAAGGCGGGCATCTCGGCCGCCCCGGCGACGGTGTCGGCGTGGATCGCCGACCTGGAGAAGGTGAAGGCCAGCGGCGTCTCGACCCCCCTGGGCATCGGCGGCACCTGGACGCAGACCGAACTGTTCGAGTCGGTGCTGGCCGCGAACCTCGGCTCGACGGCCTACACGGCGCTGTTCTCCAAGGGCGGGGCCTGGGACGCGGCGGGCGTCAAGCAGTCCATCACCGACTACGCGACGATCCTCAGCTACGCCAACACGGCCTCCGACGGCGACGACTGGCCTGCGGCGACCGTGATGGTTGCCGAGGGCAAGGCCGCCTACAACCTGATGGGCGACTGGGCGCTGGCCGAGTTCACCAGCAAGGGCCTCACGTGGGGCAAGGAGTACTCCTCCTTCCCGCTGACCGGGAACGGCGAGCAGTTGTTCGGCTTCCTCGCCGACGCGTTCACCCTGCCGGTGGGCGCCAAGAATGCCGGAGGCGCGGAGGATTGGCTGAGCCTGGTCGGCGGTGCCGAGGGCCAGCTCGCCTTCAACCTGAAGAAGGGGTCGATCCCGCCGCGGACCGACGTGCCGAGCGCGTCGTTTGGGGAGTACCAGCAGAAGACGATGGAGTCCTTCAAGACGGACAAGATCGTCCCGTCGATCGCGCACGGTGCCGCCGTCTCCCTGGCGTGGAGCTCGGAGATCAACACCGCCATGAGCGCCTTCTACCAGAGCCGGAACGCGGACACCCTCCAGGCGGCCCTCGTCGCGGCCCACGCGAAGTACGCCGCGTAGCAGGCTGGCGGCACCCGGGGCGGGCCGGATCGCAGACGTGATCGGCCCGCCCCGGGCGCCCTGTCGTTTCCAGAAAGGACCCTGATGACAGGCCTCAGGCGGTGGGGGGCGGGACTGGTGTTCCTCCTGCCCTCGATTCTCCTCGTAGGGATCTTTGTCTACGGCTTCATCGGCAGGAACATCTTCACCTCCTTCGAACAGGTGGTGACCAAGTCGGGCAAGGTCCGTGCCCCCGGGGGGCTGGAGAACTACGCCACGCTGATCGGCGACCCGCGCTACCAGCACGCCTTGTGGAACCTGCTCGTGCTCACCGTCGTGTTCGTCGTGGGGACGATGTTCTTCGGGTTGCTGTGGGCGGTTCTGCTGGAGCGCTCCGTCAAGGGCGAGGGGGTGTTCCGCTCGATCTTCCTGTTCCCGATGGCGGTCTCCTTCGTCGCCGCGGGCGTCGTGTGGCGCTGGCTGCTGTCTCCGGCCACCGGCGAGAACGCGGTGGGACTCAATCAGCTGTTCCAGTACATGGGGATGCCGTGGCTGCAGTCCTCGTGGTGGTCGGCCGGCCAATTCAACATGGCTGCCATGGCCATCCCGGCGATCTGGCAACTGTCGGGCTACGTGATGGCCCTGTTCCTCTCGGGTTTCCGGGGGATCTCCCTCGACCAGCGGGAGGCCGCCCGGGTCGATGGCGCCACCGAGTGGAAGCTGTACCGCCACGTCCTGTTCCCGCAGCTCTCCCCCGTGGCGCTCAGCGCCTTGATCATCGTGGGGCACATGTCGATGAAGATGTTCGACCTGATCTACTCGATCGCGGGCCCGAACTCCTACACCGCGGAAGTGCCCGCGACCCTGATGTGGGCGCAGATGTTCCAGCTCAGCGACACGACCGGGGCCGCCGTCAACGCCACGCTCCTGCTCGCGATCGTCGCGGTGGTCGTGGTGCCCTACCTGGTCTACACGAACCGCAGCGAGAAGAGGTAGCGCCGTGAGTGTCGAAAGTGCCGTGAGCGCCGAGGCCGCCGTCCCGCTGCGGCGTCCCCGTCGGACGCGTGGCCAGCGCGCCTGGTCGAGCCTGCAGATCCTGTTGCTGGTCGTCTTCGCCGTGATGATCCTGACGCCGCTGTACCTGCTGCTGGTGACCAGCTTCAAGGACCCCTCCAGCTTCAATCAGGCGACCGCCTGGTTCCTGCCGCAGGACTGGTCGGTGGACGGCTGGGTGAAGGCGTGGGATCGGCTGGCGCCCGCGGTCGCCCGGTCGCTGCTGCTGGCGACGATCGCGTCCGTGGTGTCTTCGCTGCTGGGTTCGCTGAACGGCTATGTGTTCGCCAAGTGGCCGTTCCCGGGATCGCATGTCGTGTTCGTGCTGTTCCTGTTCGGCATGTTCATCCCGTACCAGGCGATCATGATCCCGCTGCAGGCGTTGATGCTGAGCGTCCAGTCGGCTGCCCCCTGGTTCGAGGGGATCGTCGTGCTGATCCTGGTGCACACCGTGTACGGGATCCCGATCTGCAGTCTGATCTTCCGCAACTACTACGCCACCGCGGTGCCCACCGAGATCATCGAGGCGGCCCGGGTGGACGGTGCCGGCGCGTTCCGGACGTACCTGCGCGTGGTGCTGCCGGTGTCGATCCCCGCCTTCGTCGTGGCGCTGATCTGGCAGTTCACCAGCGCGTGGAACGACTTCCTGTTCGCGCTGTTCCTGACGACGCCGAACAACGGTCCGGTCACGTACGCCCTGCAGGCCCTGGCGGGTGGCCAGAACCCGGACTACCCGTCCATCATGGCGGGCGTCCTGGTCGCGTCCCTGCCCACGCTGATCGTCTACATCGCGCTGGGGAAGTACTTCGTCTCCGGGCTGATGAGCGGGTCGGTCAAGTAGCCCGCAGGGTCGGACCCACGTGCGGCACCCGGAGGAGACCGGGCGTGGTGGCCTCCGGTGCCGCGACGGGGC
Organism: Propioniciclava sp.; assembly: GCF_036744435.1. Lineage (NCBI taxonomy): Bacteria > Bacillati > Actinomycetota > Actinomycetes > Propionibacteriales > Propionibacteriaceae > Propioniciclava > Propioniciclava sp. The sequence continues at coordinate 10,198 of NZ_DAIOIA010000033.1, forward strand.
GGCTCAGAAGGTGAGGACCTCCCAGGTCAGGTCGCGATAGGCGGCGTCGTCGCCCGTCAGCCATCCGTGCAGGGCTGCGCTGATCTGGTCGACGCCGTGCACCACGGCTGCCAGGTGCTGGCTCTCGTCGCCCTCGCGGTATTCGAGGGCGAACGTGTCCCCGTTGTCGGCGTACTGCATGAACCAGAGGTCGCCGCGCTCGGCGACGAGGAAGTCCCCGTTCTGGGTGGCACCCAGGAGGGCGTCGATCAGGCCGGGCGTGAGGGTGGGGAAGCTGCCGAACCGCTGCGTGTGGACGCGTCCCGCCACCGCGGTGCGCGGATCCAGCAGCACGTCGATCTGCGGATCGTAGACGGCGAAGGAGGCGGCGAAGGCGCGCGGGATGACCAGGTCGCGGGCGCGTTGAGCGGCCGGGTAGACGGCCGGGACGAACACGACCTCCCCGCTGGCCTGCAGCGGATGGACCGAGAACAGGGGCTCCTCGGGGGCCGCCAAGGCGGTCAGGTCGGCGGCGAGCGCCGCGGCGGCAGGGGACTGCTGCTCCTTCTCGCCCTCGGCATCCACCCAGGTCAAGGTCTCCAGCAGGTCGGTCACGCGCGCAACGGGGATCAACACCTGGTCGTAGCTCATGCGCTGACGGTACCGACCGCCCACCCAGCAGGCTATTCGGGTAACTCGAGGCCCTGCATGGCCTTGGCGACGGTGACGTTGCGGGTGATCCACTCCTCCGGGTCGCCGAGCCCTCCGCCGGGTGGCGCACCCTCGGCCGCCTGCCAGCCGACGTTGATCATGCAGCGCGTGACGATCCAGTCGCGGGTACGGCGCTCATCCAGGCCCGCGGTGTCCACGATCGTGTAGAACCGCTCGCGGAGCGCCTCCCCGACATCCCCGGACGCCTCCAGGTCCGCCCAGCGGTTCCACATCAGGGGGACGGGCTCCAGGCACGGGTCCGCGTTGAAACCCTTGGGGTCGATCGCAGCCCAGCCGTCGCCGCGGCGCAGCACGTTGAGATAGTGCAGGTCGCCGTGGACGATATGCGTCCCGGGTGCCGCCGCCAGCTCGCCTCCGGCCCGCAGCGCCCACGCCACGAGCCGTGGCGGGGCGGGAGCCCGGCGTCCCAGAGAGGCGAGTTCGGCCAGCCAGCCACGCACCAGGGCGTGCCCGTCCGGCAACTGCGGGACGGCCGGGCGGTGCAGGTCGCGGTACAGGCCCGCGGCGACCTGGGTGGCTTCCTCGGCGTCCCACCAGTCCTGCAGCGGCTCACCGAGCCACTCCAGCAGCAGGACGCCGCGGGGCGGGTCGGCGCGCAGCAGCGTAGCTGCGCCGCGTCCGGCCCACAGCCGCAGGGTCGGGATCTCGCCGGCGTTGTCGTCCTCGACGAAGGAGAACTTGACCGCCCGGCGCACCTCATCGGCGTCCCGGACGGGCACCACCAGGGCCGTCATGCCGGTGCACGGCTCGCCGTCGGGCGTCAGGTGCCATCGCTGCAGCGTCGACTCGATCAGGCCGGGCAGCCCTGCCACCCATCGTTGCCGCGCGTCCCCACCGACAGCGGCCCATCCTGCGGGGATGGTCACCGGTGCACCCATGCCACCATCGTCGCAGGCTCCCGCTACGGTGGTGGCCGTGAGTGGTTCCCCCTTGTCAGGTCCGAACGGTCACCTACGCGTCGGCACGGCGCAACGCGAGCAGGCGCTGGAGGTCCTGCGGAATGCGGCCGCCGACGAGCGGATCAGCTTCGACGAACTGGAGGGACGCGTCCCGCGCGCCCTGCACGCGACCACCCGCGACGATCTGGCAGCGGTCCTGGCCGATCTGCTGCCCACCGAGCGGGTCGAGGAGATCGTGGGCGGGGAACCGCCGCTGGGCGAGGGGCCCGGCTATTCGTGGGAGGACCCGCTCATCCTGGAGAGCGAGCGCTGGACCGAACTCGCCGTCGTCGGCCCCTGGGTGGTGCCGCCGTTCCTGGAGGTGCAGACGTCGATCGGCGGCGTCCGGCTCGACTTCACCCAGGCCACGGCCCGCTCGAAGGTGATCGATGTGGTGCTCATGATCAACGACTGGGGCACGGCGACCATCGTCGTCCCCGAGGGCTGGGGCGTCGACACCGGAGGAACCCAGGGCGAGGTCGGGATGATGGAGGCGCGCGGCGTCCGGACGCGGGCCCGGCCGGGCATGCCGCGGATCATCCTGCGCGGTCGCACCTCGGGTGCGCTGCGCGTCCGGATGCCGACGCCGAGCGACGAACGCCGGGCGGCCCGGCTGATCGCGAAGGGTCGCGCCGGGCTCCCGGAGCTGTCGGCCTAGACACCAGCGGCAGCGTCAGCGCGCGACGACGGGTGTCAGGGACTCCTTGCCCGCCAGGTACGGGCGCAGCGCCGCCGGGATGCGGACCGATCCGTCGGGCTGCTGGTGGTTCTCCAGCAGCAGAACGATCATCCGCGTCATGGCGCACAGGGTGCCGTTCAGCGTGGCGAGAGGACGCGTCCCGTTCTCGTCGCGCAGCCGGACGTCCAGGCGGCGGGCCTGGAACTCGGTGCAGTTCGAGGTCGAGGTGATCTCGCGGTACTTGCCCTGGGTGGGCACCCAGCCCTCGCAGTCGAACTTGCGGGCGGCAGAAGCCCCCAGGTCGCCCGCGGCGACGTCGATGACGCGGAAGGGAATCTCCAAGATGGAGAGGAACTCCTTCTCGAAGCCGAGGAGCTTGGCGTGCATCGCCTCGGCCTCCTCGGGGGCGCAGTAGACGAACATCTCGACCTTGTCGAACCAGTGGACGCGGAAGATGCCCCGGGTGTCCTTGCCGTAGCTGCCCGCCTCGCGCCGGTAGCTGGGCGAGTAGCCGGCGTACATCCGGGGCAGGGTGTCGGCGGGCAGGATCTCGTCGGAGTGGTAGGCGGCCAGCGGCACCTCGGCGGTGCCGACCAGGTACAGGTCGTCGGCCTCGACGCGGTACACGTTCTCGGCGGCCTGCCCGAGGAAGCCGGTGCCCTCCATGGCCCGCGGCTTGACCAGCGCGGGCGGCAGGATGGGCGTGAAGCCCCACTCGAGCGCCTTCGCCATCGCGAGCTGGATGAGCGCCAGCTCCAGCAGGGCGCCCTGCCCGGTCAGGTAGTAGAACCGCGCGCCGGACACCTTCGCGCCGCGCTCCATGTCGATGGCGCCGAGGATCTCCCCGAGTTCGAGGTGATCCTTCGGAGCGAACCCTTCGGCGGCGAAGTCGCGGGGGGTCCCGATCTCTTCCAAGACGACGAAGTCGTCCTCGCCGCCCTCGGGGACGCCGGGGATGACGAGGTTGCCGACCTGGCGGATCAGGTCGTCGAAGGTGACGTTGGCGGCCTCGGCCTCGGCGGCCGCCTGCTTGACTTGGGCGGACAACTCCTTGGTGCGGGCGAGCAGCGCGGCCTTCTCCTCCCCGGACGCCTTCGGGATGCGGGAGCTGAGCGACTTCTGCTCCGCGCGCGCCGTCTCGGCGGACGACATCAGGCTGCGGCGGCGCTCATCGGCGGCGATGAGGTCGTCCACCAGGTCCACGGATTCGCCGCGGATGGCCTGGCTACGGCGGACGGCGTCGGGGTCGGTGCGCAGAATCTTCGGGTCGATCACCCCTCGATCCTATCGCCGCCGCGCTCCCCGCCGAGGACTGAGGCTGCACCCGCCGAGGACTGAGGCTGCACCCGCCCAGGACTGAGGCTGCACCCGCCCAGGACTGAGGCTCCGCCTGCCGAGGACCTCCGGCCCGGTCCGCGTGCGAGAATCACGGCCATGAACAGGAGGATCGGCGTCGCCCCCGCTGCAGCGCTCACCGCAGCGGTGCTCTTCGTCGGCTGGACGTGGCTGACGCTCCACACCGACGCCCTCGCGCGCCTGGACGCCGCATCGCTGGGCCCCGGCGTCGACGTCACCTCCGCGTGGGGCCAGATCCTGGCCGCGTTCGCCCTGGTGTCCTCCCCCTACGTCGTCTACCCCGTGCTCGCCGGGTTCGCCCTCTGGGCGTTCCGCCGACGCCTCAGCCGTCTCGGGTGGGCGATGATCGCGAGCATCGCCGTCGGATCGATCGGCGCCTGGGCGCTCAAGGCGCTGTTCGGACGCCCCCGGCCGCCGGACGCCGCCGCGCTCATCACCGCCGAAGGCTTCTCCTACCCCAGCGGCCACATGACCGCCCCCACCATCGCGGCCGTCATGATCGGCGCCGCCCAGGTCATCACCCGCCGCCGACGCCTCTACGTCGGGCTCACGATGGCGCTGCTCGCCGCGCTGTGGTGGTGCGTGCTGGCCGACCGCATCTGGCTGCGCGCCCACTGGTTCACCGACCTCATCGGCGGTGGGTTCTTCGGCGTCCTCGTCGCTGCGCTGGCGCTGGCGGTGTTCGGCGTCCACGTGAACCGGCTGCTGCCCACCGGCGAGAACGCCGACGCGACGCTGCGGGCCGGAGTCATCTACAACCCGACCAAGATCCAGGACATGGTGACGTTCCGCCGCCAGATCGAGGGCGAATGCGAGCAGCGCGGCTGGGAGTCGCCGCTGTGGCTGGAATCCGACGCCGCGGACGCCGGAGCCGCGGCGTCCCGACGGGCCCGCCGGGCCGAAGTGGACCTGGCCCTGGTGGCCGGCGGGGACGGTACCGTGCGGACCGCCTGCGCGGAACTGGCGGGCTCCGGGATCCGGGTGGGCATCCTGCCCGCGGGCACCGGGAACCTGCTGGCCCGCAACCTGGGCGTCCCGCTCGACATGGCCGAAGCCCTGGACGTCGCCTTCGACGGACGGCCGCGTCCCATCGACCTGATCGAAGTGCGCGCCGACGACCGGGAACCCGAGTACTCCCTCGTCATGGCCGGAATGGGCGCGGACGCCTTGATCATGGCCGAGACGAACGCCGACCTGAAGAAGATCGTCGGCTCGGCCGCCTACGTGATGGCGGCGCTGCAGGCCCTCAACCAGCCCCCGTTCTCGGTGCGGGTGACCGTCGGCGACCACGAGCCGGTGGAGCGTCGGGCGGGCCTGGCGATGGTCGCCAACGTGGGCGCGATCCAGGGGCAGATTCAGATCGCCCCCGACGCCCAACCCGACGACGGACGCCTCGACCTCGTCGTCGCCTCCCCGGAAAAGCCGGCCGACTGGGGCGCGATCACCACCCGCATCCTGGCCCGCGCCAACGACGCCCCCGGCGTCGAGCGGGCGCAGGCGAAGGTAGTCACCTTCGACGTCGACGAGCCGGTCCCCTATCAGATCGACGGCGACCCGATGGGTGAATGCAGCCGCCTGGAGGCATCCAGCCTGGCCCGGGTCCTGGAGGTCATGACGCCCGGACGCCGGCCCTGAGCCCTCGCCTGCGACGCACACACGTCACCGCTTGGTGACGAACCCTTGCCTCCCGCGGGCAACAGCGAGACGGTGGGCGCTTCAGGGGGGAGAACCGTGTTGATGCTCCACTGGGACGCGATGGTCGAGCTCACCGTCGGCGTCGTGCTGTCGATGCTCATCGGATTGGAGCGGGAGTTCCACGGCAAGGCGGCCGGCATCCGGACGTGTGCGCTGGTCGGGCTGGGCTCGACGCTGTTCACCGTGGTGTCGCGCCAGGGGGAATGGCTGCTGCCCGGCATGACCGTCACGAACGTCGATGGCGCCCGGGTGGCGGCGCAGATCGTCTCGGGGATCGGTTTCCTGGGGGCGGGACTGATCTTCGTCCGGCGAGACTCGGTGCGCGGCCTGACCACGGCCGCCAGCATCTGGCTGGTCGCCGCCGTCGGGATGGCTGCCGGGGCAGGGGTGATCGACCTGGCGGTGACCGCGACGATCCTGTACCTGCTCGTCATCATCGGCTTGACCCCGTTGCGTTCCCGGCTCCCGCATTCCTCCTTCACGCACGAACTGGTGTCCATCACGTACGAGGACGGGCACGGCGTCCTGCGGGAGGTCATGAACACCATCGGCAATCATGGTGTCGCCGTCGACCATCTGGATGTCTTGTCGGTGCCCGACCGGGATCCCGGCGTCGCGTTGCAGCGCGTCCGGATCGAGATGCACACCATCGGCGGTTCGCTGACGCAGTTGCTGCGGGAACTGGCAGAGATCCCGCGGGTGCGCGGCGTGGATTCCGCGCGCGGCACCGACGAGGACGGTTGAGCCGACGCCGGTCGGTCTCCACCCTGTCGGGCCACTTGATGGCCGAGGCCAGCCCGCCGACACACGCCGGGCGACGGGGGCGCGCTCAGGCGGGCCGGGGGTCCAGGTGGACGCCCGCGAGCATGCATCGCACCGACCCGCCGGCGAGTTCGATGGGGGCGACGTCGACGGCGACGATGTCGCAGGAGCGCTCGATGACGGCCCGCTGGTCGGCGGTGAGCGACGCGTCCGCGCGCGCGGACAAGGCGAGCACCCGCCGGGCGCCCGAGCCCCGCAGTTCGATCGCGTTACCGGCGACCTCCCCGAGCTGGTGCGCGTCCAGCGCAAGGACGTCCCGCCCGGCTTGTTCCAGTCGCTGGACGACTTCCGCGCGCCGGGAAACATCGACGATGGCCTCGGTGGCGACCAGGGCGAACTCGGTGGCGACGCACATCATGACGTTGGTGTGGTAGATCGGCGTGCCGGACGGGTCGACGGCGTCGAACACCATCGGCTCGTAGCCGAACGTCGTGCAGAACCGCTCCAGCAGCAGCGGATCCGAGCGGCGCGACCGGGCCGTGTAGGCGACGCGGGCCGCGTGATCGAGCACCATCGCGCCGGTGCCTTCCAGGAAGATGCCGTCGGGTTCGAGGCCGGAGTAGTCGACGACCTCCTGGACGCGGTAGACCCGCTTGAGGAAGTCGATGACGTCGGTGCGCCGCTCGCCGCGTCGACTGGCCGCCCGCATCGGGAAGACGGCGACCCTTCCGCCGGCGTGCGTGGAGAACCAGTTGTTGGGGAACACCGAGTCGGGATGCCTGCCGGTCGTGTCTTCGAACACGTGCACCCGCACCCCGACGTCGCGCAGCGCACGGATCAGGCGCGAGGAGGCGTCGTAGGCGGCGCGCGCCACATCGTTGGACGCCTCCTGCTGGAAGGCGTTGTCGTCCCCGGTCTCGGGGTTGGGGCGATAGCGGTGGGGCCGCACCACGACGACCGCGGCGGGCGCCTGGACCGAGTACCCGGTCATCGTGTCGGCACGGGGGCAGGTGCCACCAGCGCGAACAGGTCCTTCGGATCGTCAGGGTCGGCCGTCAGGTCGATAAGCGTGCCCAGGTCGCGTGCCGCGGCGGCGTCGGCGAGCACGTGCAGCATGGAGAAGTCGGCGAGCGCGAACCCGACCGAGTCGAAGACGGTGATCTGCTCCTCCGTCGTCCGGCCGGGAGCTTCCCCGCGGAAGACGCGCCACACCTCGGTGACGGGGAAGTCGGGCGCCTGGTGCTGGATCTCTCCCTCGATGCGCGTCTGCGGCGCGTACTCGACGAACACGTCCCCGCGTTCGAGGATCGCCGGGTCGAGCTCCGTCTTGCCGGGGCAGTCGCCGCCGACCGCGTTCACATGGACTCCGGGCGCGACGTCGACCGAGTCCAGCACCCTGGCATTGCGTTTGTCGGCGGTGCAGGTCGTGATGATGTCGGCGCCCGTCGCGGCGTCGGAGGCAGAGGTGGCCTGGTACAGCTCGAAGCCGAGACCCCGCGCGTGCGCGGAGAAGGTGTCCAGGGCGGCCGGGTCGGTGTCCCAGACGCGCAGCCGGCGGATGCCGAGCAGTTCCCGGAAGGCGAGCGCCTGGAAGGCCGCCTGGCTACCTGTCCCGATCATCGCCATCGTGTCGGAGTCGCTGCGGGCGAGGAGGGCGGCCACGGCGGCCGACACGGCTGCGGTGCGGATCGCGGTCAGGATCGTCATCTCGGAGAGGAGCGTCGGATAGCCGGTGGCGACGTCGGCGAGCACCCCGAAGGCGGTGACCGTCTGGAGTCCGCCGGCGGGATTGAGGGGGTGGCCGTTGACGTACTTGAACGCATAGGTGTCGCCGTCGCTGATCGGCATCAGTTCGATGACGCCGGTGCGGGAGTGGCTGGCGATGCGGGGGGTCTTGTCGAAGGCGTCCCACCGGGAGAAGTCGTCGGCCACGCGGGCGCTCACGATACGCAGGACGCTCGCGATCCCCTCCTCGCGGAGCCATCGGCGAACTGTCGCCACGTCGATCAAGCGCACCACCACGCCACCTCCTCGTTTTCGTTGCTTGTCAGGCTACGAACGACGACTGTCGCATTCAATGAGCAGGAGCTAACAATCTGGGCACTTTCTAGACACTTTGAATATTCGCGTCAATACTTCTGTCATGGATGATCTGGATCGGCGCCTCATCTCCCTGCTGCGGGCCAACGGACGCGAGCCGGTCTCCTCGCTCGCGGAACGGCTCGGGGTGACGCGTACGACGGTGAACGCGCGCCTGCACCGGCTCGGGGAGCAGGGCGTCATCGTCGGGTTCTCCGTCCGCGTGCGCGACCCCGCCGAGGCCGAGGTGGTGCGCGCGATCGCGATGCTGGCCGTGGAGGGGGTGTCGACGCGCGACGTGATCCGCAGTCTGCGGGGCATCCCCGAGATCGCCGCCCTGCACACCACGAACGGGCGCTGGGATCTGGTCGCCGAGGTCAGTTGCGACGGCCTGGGCAGCTTCGACGCCCTGCTGGGCACGATCCGCAGCATCGACGGCATCCGGGACTCCGAGACGAGCCTGCTGCTGAGTTCGGCCACCATCTAGCCGTCTCGCCGGCCCTGACCGGCTCCCTCAGGTCCGGTCGCGGCCGAACACCGCGTCGATCCAGTCCTCGGCGGCCTGGTACTCGGCGGCGGTGAAGCCGCGGGCGATCTTCGGGGTGACGCCATCGGCGCGCGGGTAGGAGCCGAGAAAGGTCACCTGGCGGCACACCCGGTGCAGCCCCTTGAGGGTGCCGCGCATCCGCGGCTCCCCGAGGTGGCCTTCGGCGTCGATGGAGAAGCAGTAGTCGCCGAACGCCTTCTTGGTGGGCCGCGACTCGATCCGGGTCAGGTTGACCCCACGCATCGCGAACTGCTGCAGGATCTCCAGCAGGGCTCCGGACCGGTCCGCGTGCATGTAGGCGACCAGGGTCGTCTTGTCGGCCCCGGTCGGCGCGGGCAGGACGCCGGGTCGGCGCACCATCACGAACCGGGTGACCGCGTCGGGGTTGTCGGCGATCGCATCGGCGATCACGTCCAGGTCGTACAACTCGGCGGCGACCGCCGCGCAGATGGCGGCATCGAATCGCGAATCGGGACGCGCGACCTCTTCGGCGGCCCCGGCCGTGGAACCGCCCTCGGTGACGACCGCGCCCGGGAGGTTGGCCACCACCCAGTCGCGGGTCTGGGCGTGGGCGTGCGGATGCGTCAGGACGGAACGCACGTCCGCCAGGGTGGTGCCGGGGCGCACCCCGAGCACGAACGAGACCGGCAGCAGGATCTCGGAGACGATGACGAGCGGCTCACCGGAGGCGAGGTTGTCCAAGGTGGCGGTGACGCCGCCCTCCACCGAGTTCTCGATCGGGACCAGCCCCGCCTCGATGTCCCCGGCTCGGACGGCCTGCAGTACTGCCTGGACGCTCCCGAACGGGCGTGCCTCGGCGTCGGTGACGGTGCGCAGCGCCTGGTGGGTGAACGTGCCCGCGGGGCCGAAGTATCCGATCACCTGGGCAGTCTAGGGCGGACCGGGTTCACCCCGGGGGCCGACGCCAGTCCCGGACGACGGGGGCAGGCTGCTGCCCGGCATCCGGCGGCGGGCTCTGGAACAGCCGCACGGCCCCGTCCCGCACGAAGGCGATGGTGGGCCACTCCCGCGAGGTCGTCCAGAACCAGTGCACAAGGGCGATCAGGACGTACCACTGGATCGCCGAGCAGAGGACGTCGCGGACGACGAACGCCACCCCGTCGACCATGAGGGTGCTGAATCCCACCGTCCGGCCGGTCACGTAGGCCACCGACAACGCCGCCCCGCGCAGCACCATCAGGCGGTCGAGTCGCGTGGGGAACAGCAGGGCCAGCGGCGCCCACGCAATGAGGTCGTACCAGCTCAGCGTGTAGGGCGAGGTGACGAGCCAAGCGGTGCACAAGATGACGGCCGTCCGCACGGTGATGGTGAGCGGATCCCGCTCGGCCGGAAGCTCCGCGCCCGGGACGGCTGTCCACGGCAGGACGCGGCTCAGCATCCACCCGATGACGACGAGCCCGATCACTCCGACGTAGCCGGTGATGGAGCGGGCGACCGCGTCGGGCATCACCCAGGCGAGCGCCGAACTCAGCCACGGCGCCCACGACCCGGCCGAGATGTAGCCGGTGTTGCGGGAGGCCGCGAACAGCGCCTGCGGGGCGAACAGGCCATAGAGCAGGGCGAGCGGGATCACCGCACCGGCGCACAGCGCGACGACCTTGCGCCAGTCCCGCCGGTACCCCCACACCATCGCCACGCCGTAGAACACCAGCGACACCTTCACGGCGCCCGCCAAGCCGATGAAGATGCCGGTGATGAACGGGCTGCGGCGCACGAACAGGAGGCCCACGATCGCGAACACGAGCGTGAGGGCCTCATTGTGCGCGCCCGCGACCACCGACCAGATGAGCAGCGGGTTCAGCAGCACGAACAGGGTCGCGCGCAGTTGCAGCGCGGCGTCGTCGCGGGCGAGCTTGATCATCACGAGACCCACCACGATGAACGGCAGCACCGACATCATCTGCAGCCAGAACACGACGTCGTGCATCGACTCGCCGCCGAGCATGTTGGCCAGCCACTGGGACGCCGAGGCGATCGGCCCGTACACGCTCGGGGTGTCCTGCCACGGACGCTCGGTCCACACCAGGACGGGGTCGAAGGACTGCCGGAAGATCTCTGC
>NZ_DAIOIA010000033.1:21144-26279 GCF_036744435.1 Propioniciclava sp.
GGGCCGACGTTGAGGGCCACGGTGGACGGGCCGAGGAAGGCCACGAGGATCGTGGTGAGGCAGCTCACGACGATCAGCTTCAGCCCGAGGGGGCCGTTGCGCGTCCATGGGCGTTCGCCGAAGCGGCGCAACCGCTCGACGATCGTGCTCACGTGGTCCTCCGGGGCGGGCTTGGTCTAGTGGGACAAGGCTACTGGGCAAACGGCGTCGGCCGGACGTCGTCCGGTGGGCTACTTCAGCAGCTTCGACAGCCGACGATCCGCCAGGAGCTTGCCGCCGGTCTGGCAGCCGGGACAGTAGTTGAGGAACGTGTCGGCGAAGCTCACCTCGGCGATGGGGGTGCCGCAGGTGGGGCAGGGCTCCCCCTTGCGGCCATGGACGCGCAGGTGGGTGCGTTTGCCGTCTTTGAGCTGGGATGGCCGGGCACCGTGCGCCCGCGCGATGGCGGCGAGCAGGTCCTCTCGGATCGCCGCGAACAGGGCGGCGGACTCGGCGTCGGTGAGGGATCCGGCGAGCTTGAAGGGGCTGAGCCTGGCGGCCTGGAGGATCTCGTCGGAGTAGGCGTTCCCGATCCCTGCCAGCACCGACTGGTCTTTGAGCAGGCCCTTGAGTTGGGTGCGAGCGTGGGCGGCGAGGACGTGGCGGAAGGCGTCGAGGTCGAAGCCGTCGGCGAGCGGGTCGGGTCCCAGCCGGGCGACCCCGGGGATCATCATCAGGTCGGTCACCACGTAGACGGCGAGGTGCTTTTGGGTACCGGCCTCGGTGAGGCTGAAGCCGACCGGGCCGTCGCCGGGGTCGTCGGCGTCGGGGCTGAGCGGTGGGCCCTCCGCGGTGACGCGCAAGGCGAGGGGACCCTTGGTGGGGCGCACCGCGGTCGCGGGGACGGGATCGTGCCAGGTGAGCCAGCCCGCGCGGGCCAGGTGGAACGCCAGCCACACCCCGTCCACGCCGATCGCCAGGAACTTGCCGCGCCGCTCCACGCGCTCGACGTCGAGGCCCTGCAGGGCGCTCAGCGGGACTTCGAAGGTCTTCAGCGCGCTGAACGCCGCCAGGTGGGCCGACGCGATGGTGCGGCCGACCAGGTTCGCGTCGAGGAATGAGCGCAACCCCTCCACCTCAGGCATCTCGGGCATGGCGGCTCCCTCATCGGTGAAGCCCCGGGGATCACCCCGGGTACCTTCAGCGTAGCCAGACGCTGTGGTTAGGCTGGACGCATGTCCCGCCAGCCCATGGTCCCCGAGCCCAGGCGCATGCGCGCCGGGGACGCCGACCGCGACGTCATCCTCTCTGTGATCCAGGACGCCTTCGCGAACGGACGCCTCAGCACCAGCGAGGTGTCCGAACGGCAGGAACGTGCGCTGACGAGCGTCTACACCGACGAACTGCTGCCCATCGTGGTCGACCTGCCCGAGGGGCAGGGACTGGCCGTGCAGTGGGGTGCGCCGGCGCCCCAGCAGCGGTTCGCCGCACCCGTCGCGGCGACCACCGGCGAGACCCGCTTCGTCGTCATGTCCGGGCGCGACTACGCCCTGCGCCCCGGGGAGACGTCGATCCGCAACGTGGTCATCATGGGCGGGGACACCATCGACACCTCCCCCGCGTTCGGGCCAGGCGTCACCGTCACCCTGCACGCCGACGTCATCATGGGCGGCCACACCATCCGCGTCCCCGCGGGGGTGCAGGTGATCGATGAGTGCCAGGGCATCATGAGCGGCAACACGATCACGAAGAACGCCCGCGGCGACGGTTCCAACGGCACCCTGCTGCTGACCGGCACTGCCCTGATGGGCGGCCACACCGTCAAGCTCGCCAAGCGCTAACCGCCGAGGACTGAGCCACCATCCGCCGAGGACTGCCCCTCCCGCCGCCGAGGACTGACCCTGCGGCCACCGAGGACTGAGGTTCAGAGCGCCCAGGACTGGGTTGGCCACCTGCCCACTGCGTCCTCCTGCCGATCCCTCCGGGCGGCGGCAATGGTCGACCGCTCACGAGTCCATGCACGCGTGTGGGATGGGCGATGCTCGGGCGGCGGCAATGCCGAGAGGTGGCGTGGAGGCGTCAGCCCCTCACCGCAGCAACTGCGCCTCCGACGCGCGGCCCCACTCGGGGGCGGGCAACGTGAGCGCTTCGGACAACCACCTGAGGTAGTCCACGCGATCCACTGCGACGGCACCCAGGGACGCGAGATGATCGGTCACCCACTGAACGTCCAGCAGGCGACCTTCGACGCCATCGTTCAGGACGCCAGCCAAACCCAGCAGCGCCACCTTGGACGCATCACGCCCGAGAACCGGATCGTGGAACATCGACTCCCCCGCGAACAGACCGCCCAGGCTGACGCCGTACAGGCCACCGGCCAGGTCGCCCTCCGCCGTCCACACCTCGACGGAGTGCGCCACCCCGAGGCGGTTCAGTTCGGTGTAGACGCCGATGACGTTCTGATCGATCCATCCGGAGGGACGCCGTGGATCGGCACACCGCTGGATCACCGCGTCAAAGGCGGCGTCCACGGTCACGTCATAGTGTCGGGCCGACTTGCGCAGCGACCGGGTGACCCGCAGGTCGTCCAGCGGTAGGACCCCGCGGTGCACCGGGGACCACCACCCCATCGTGCCGCGCGGCCAGCCCGCGTCGTGGAGCGGCATCGGGAACACGCCCGCCCGGTAGGCCTCGGCCACCAGATCCACGTCGAACTCGGCCGAGAGGGCGATCAGATCCTGATCCGGCCACTCCTCGACCGGCCCGAAGGCTCCCGACAACCCCATACGGTCAGTCTGGCACGCGCCTCCGACACCCTCCCCGGCGCCGGCGCCCCCTCCACCACTTCGCCGAGGACTGAGCTTCCAACCGTCCAGGACTCCCCCTCAACACGCCGAGGACTGAGCTTCCGGCCGTCCAGGACTGAGCATTCTCGCAACGATGACTACCTCAGCGGTCCATCCGCACCGGCACCAACCAGACAACGCACCGCGGATCAGGGCCCAGCCGGGGGCGGAACCCGTTGGACGCCGTCCGCCCCGCGTTTAGCCTGGACGGCAGGCGTCCCACGCCGCAGGAGGGAAGACACGATGGCAGGCGAGTCGCGCGAGGTCAGCAAGAACCCGCTCGCGCGCGCCCCCGAGGTCGGCGGCAACATGCTGCGCGGCCTCCTCGAGGCGGCGATCAACGGCACCACCATGGTCCCGGCGGCCAAGAGTGCGGCCGCCAAACACCTCGTCAAGAAGGGAACAGCGGAGGACGCCATCGAGTCGCTCGTCCTCACCCACGTCGGACTCGCCGGAGCCCAGGGTTTCGTCACCAGCCTGGGCGGCCTCCCCACCCTCGCCGTGACCCTCCCCGCGAACATCGCCGGACTCGCCGTGGTGCAGATCCGGCTGATCGCCACCATCGCGCACCTGCGCGGCTACGACATCGACTCGCCACGCGTCCGCACGGCGATGATCCTCTGCCTCATGGGACGCGACGGCGTCCGCAAACTCATGGACGACGGCATCCTGCCCAGCACCCCCCTGGCGATCGCGACGGCACCGGTCTTCGACGCCACCTTGGACCGGCTCGTCAGCGAACGCGTCCTCGGTGAACTCCTCGGACGCATCGGCGGACGCCGGGCAGGCCTGCTGTTCGCCCGGCGGATCCCGCTGCTCGGCGGCGGCGTCGGCGGGGCCATGGACGGCTACTCCACCATCGAGATCGGCGGCTTCGCCCGCGACGTGTTCATCACGCGACGCCGCATCACCGCCGGCTGACGCGGGCGTGCGGCAGCGGCGTCCGATCAGGTGAACCGGCGAGCGACGCGTCCCGCGACCAGGCACGTCACCTCGTAGGGGATCGTCCCCATGTGCCCGGCCACCTCGGACGCCGACACCACGGCGTCGCCCTGACGTCCGATGAGGACGGCCTCGTCACCGGGACGCACGTGCGTCGTCGGCCCGAGATCCACCATGAGCTGATCCATGCACACCCGGCCCACGATGGGGCGGCGCTCCCCGCCGATCAGCACGGCGCCCGCGTTCGACAGGCGCCGGGAGAACCCATCCCCGTAGCCGACCGGGAGAGTCGCGATCCAGGTGTCGGCCTGCGCCGTCCACGTACGCCCGTAACTCACGCTTTCGCCGGCCGCCACCTGTTTCACGAAGCTGACCTGTGTCGTCCATTCCAGGCCAGGACGCAGGTCGAGCGTGGGATCGGAGGTCGGGTCGGGCAGGCTGCCGTAGATCACGATGCCGGGGCGGACCATGTCGAACCAGGCGTCCGGATGCATCAGGACGCCGCCGGAGTTGGCCAGGTGCCGCAACTCGACCGGGCCGCGGGCGTCCGCGATCGCTTCGGTGACGGACGCGAACAGCGCGATCTGCTGGCCCGTGAACGCGCGTCCACCGTCGGTGTCGGAGACCGGCAGGTGGGAGAACACCCCGCGCAGTCGCAAACCTGCCGCGTCAGCGCGTCGCGCCAGCGGCACCGCGTCCTGCGGGGGGCAGCCGATGCGGTGCATCCCGGTGTCCACTTTCAGGTGGACCGACGCGGTGCGTCCGAGGCGGGAGGCGGCACTCGCGACCGCGTCGATGGTGTCGGCGTCCACGACGGCCAGGTCGATCTCGGCGTCCACTGCGGCGTCCACCTGGTCGGGTTCGGTGGCGTGGCTGAGCTTGAGGATGGGGAGCGTGACGCCGGCGTCGCGTAGCTGGAGGCCCTCGGGGACGGTCGCCACACCCAGCCAGTCGGCGGCCCCGGTCGCCTCGATCATTCGCGAAACCTCGATGGCTCCGTGGCCGTAGGCGTTGGCTTTCACGGCGGCCAGCACCGTGCGCTCGCCGACCCTGGCGCGTACGGCGTCCAGGTTGTGCCGGATGTGGTCCAACCGCGTCGTCGCGACCGAGGTGCTCAGCATGGCGCCATTGTTGCGCGTCCGTGGAGCACACGCTGAGATTCGCGCCCGGCCGTCGGCGTATCCGCCTCCGCCGAGGACTGAGCTTCCCAACGTCGAGGACTGAGCTTCCCAACGCCGAAGACTGAGACCCAGGACATCGAGGACTACCACGAGGCGCTCGGCAGGCACAGCCTCAGTCCTCGGCAAGCTCAGCCTCAGTCCTCGGCGGGGTAAGGCTCAGTCCTCGGCGGGGTGAGGCGGACGGGGT
>NZ_DAIOIA010000034.1:0-25865 GCF_036744435.1 Propioniciclava sp.
GTCGCCGGCTTCGGGGAGGTCGGCGTACAGGTCGGCCAGCAGCCACATCAAGAAGGTGGAGAACAGAGCGGGCCGGTCGGCGAGGTTCGGCAGTTCCAGCAGCGAGATGACGCCGAGGCCGTCGCTGGTGACCTTGAGCAGGTCGGCGGTGTCGAACTCGGGCTCGCCGAAGAACTGGTCCCCGCCCTGAGCGGCCAAGCCCGACAGTTGCCGCTGGATGACGCCGACGGTGGCCTTCGCCAGCCCGCCGATGTTCGCCAACTCGGGCTTGCCCTCGTCGGAGACGAGGAACTTCAGCAGTTCGTTGAGGTCCTTGAGGTCGAGCAGCAACAGGTTGTGCTGGTCGGCGTAGGAGAACACCAGCGACAGCGACGACTCCTGCGTCGCGTTCAGGCCGAGCACCTTGCTGAGCAGCAGCGGACCGAACGAACTGATGGTGGCGCGCAGCGGCACCCCGGTGCCTTCGCCGCCCAACGCGTAGAACTCGACCGGGTTGCCCGCCGGGGTGAACTCCTGGCCGATCACCTTCGTGCGGGCCAGCAGCTTCTCGCTAGCCTGACCGGGGATCGCCAGGCCGGACAGGTCACCCTTGATGTCGGCGGCGAACACGGGGACGCCCGCCTTGCTGATCTGCTCGGTCATCAACTGCAGCGTCTTGGTCTTGCCGGTGCCGGTGGCGCCCGCCACGAGGCCGTGCCGGGTGAGCATGGACAGGCTGATTCGGATCTTGACGTCGGGAACGGGCTGACCGTCGTCCACCAGGACGCCCAATTCGATCGAGTCCGCATCGAAGGTGTAGCCGTCCTTGATCGCCTGGGTCGCGTCGCTCATGGGCGACAGGTTAGCGGCACGGCGCGGCACCGAATCCGCACAACGAAGTAGGCTGGCCGCGCGAACCTGGGAAAGGCACACCATGGACACGAATCAGATGGTGCGGACGTTCAAGACGCCCGTCACCCTGGTGCTGCTGCTCGCCCTGGTGTATTTCACCGCCACGTGGGGGTGGGCGGCCCTCCGCGAGCCGATCGCCCAACGTCCGGCGGAGCCCTGCGTCGTGCAGCAGATCGGGCCCGAACTCACCCCCGAGCACGTGTACGTCCAGGTGTTCAACGGCTCCAAGAGCAACGGCCTGGCCAAGCGCCTCGGCTCGATCCTGTCCGCCGACGGCTTCAAGGTGTACCGCCGGGTCAACGCCGACCGCGACGACTACACCCGGTCGGTGGTGGTGGGTCATTCGGAGGACAGCCCCGAGGTCATCCTGGTCCGCAAGGCTCTGGAGAACGTCGACTTCCGGGCTGACGGCCGCATCGACCGCACCGTGGACGTCATCATCGGCAGCGAGCAGCCGTCCGCTGTAGAGCAGCCGTCCCTGTCCGTGCCGCTGCCCGACGGCACCGCCTGCATCCCGCAGATCTCCACCACGGACGTCAGCGAGTAGCGCTCCCCCTCGTCGAGCCCGCGTCCCGGACGAGGACGCCCTGCCTCACTGCCGCAGCCAGCGGGCGAGGCGGCCGTGACGGCCCACGTCCCGGAACCGTTTCTCCGTGAGGACGCGTGACGCGGACGGGACCACCACCATCAGTTCGTCACCGGCCTGAATCCGATCCAGCGGCGACGGGACCAGCGGATGACCGTCCCGGAGGATGACCGAGATCACGGTGAACCGCGGGAGTCGCAGCTCGCCGATCGTCACGCCGTGCAGCTTGGATCCTTCGGGGACCTTCACCTGCATGAAGTCGGCCTGGATCCGGTCCAGGGGCGCCACCTCAACCTCGATGTCGAGGGCGGCCGCGTCGTCGACGATGCCGAGCTTGCGGGCCACCCACGGCAGGCTCGGACCCTGGACGAGGGTGAACACGATGACGAAGACGAGCACCTCTTCACTGATGCGTTCGGCCGAGGGGGCGCCTGCGGCCAAGGGGACCGTCGCCATGATGATGGGGACCGCCCCCCGCAACCCCGCCCACGAAATGAACGCCTGCTCCCGCCAGGGGACCTTGAACCACACCGAGCACAGGAACACCGACAGCGGGCGGGCGACGAAAGTGAGGAAGGTGCCAATGATGAGGGATTCGACCACCATCTGGCCGGTGAGGAGTTCGGGCCGAGCCATCATGCCGAGCATGACGAACAAGCCGATCTGAGAGATCCAGCCGATGCCCTCGGCGAACGACCGGGTGGCGTTGCGGTGGGGCAGGGCACTGTTGCCGAGGATCACCGCAGCCACGTAGACGGCCGCGAACCCCGACAGGTGTAAGACGACACCGGTGCCGTAGGCCGTGACGACGACGGCCAAGGCCGAGAGGGGGTAGAGCCCCGACGCGGGCAGCGCCACCGCCTTCAGGACGCGGGCACCCAGATAGCCGAGCACCGCCCCGAGGATGATGCCGCCGACGAGTTCCACGACGATCAGGCCCGCCACCCCCGCGACGCCGCCCTCGGGGAGTTCCCCCATCGTCCATGCGGTGGCGGCCGACACCAGCAACACCACGGGGGCGTCGTTGAGTCCCGATTCGCCCTCCAAGACGGAGCGGACGCGTGCGGGCAGGGGTAACCCGCGCAGCACAGAGAAGACTGCGGCCGAGTCGGTGGGCGCCATGATCGCCCCGATCAGGACGGCTTGGGGCAGGTCGTAGCCCAACCCGAAATAGCACAGGGCCGCCACGAGCCCGATGGAAACGACGACGCCAACGGTCGCGAGCAGGCCGGCGACCGACAGCGAGCCCTTGATGTCCACCCAGCGGGTGGTGAAGCCGCCCTCGGCGAGGATGAAGACCAGGGCGATGAAACCGAGAGAGTGCGCCAGGGAGGCGTCGGTCATCTTGATGCCAGCGACCTCGAGGGCCAGGCCAAGCCCGAGGAACAGCAGCAGAGAGGGAAGTCCGAGGCGGGAACCAAGCCGGGCGGCCAGCGCCGCTGCGAGCACCACGACGGCACCGAACAGCAGCATTGCGTCCAGGCTCATCGGCACCCCTGCACGATTTTATCGTTTCGGGTGTGCGCCATGGGGCGGTTCCATCCTGGGTTGCCGCATCCGCGCAGAGCTGAGGGGCAGGGCGCCCAAGCTTCAGGCACCCCACCCACTCGCACGCGGCGCGCCGGTCAGAACAGGCCGAGCAGACCCCACCACGGGACACCGACCACGAAGCTGATCACGGCCCAGATCAGGGCCATGGCCAGGCTCATGGCCCACCACTTGTTCTGACTCACGTACCCGACCCCGAACAGGACGGGGCTCAGCGTCCCTGAGTAGTGGGTCACCTGCCCGCCGTAGATCGACACCATGGCCAGCAGCATGAGCGCCGGGTAGGGCGGGACGCCTGCGGCCGCCGCGATCGCGACCAGGATCGGCAAGACGGTGCCCGCGTAGACCACCCCGGAGGCGAACAGGTATCGGCAGGCGATGACCACCAGAACGAGGACGATCATCACGCTCGGCCACGGCCAGCCCGACAGGTTGATGTAGGTGTGGATGAACTCGCCCAGCCACGTGAAGAACCCCGTCTTGGACAGCGCACCGATCACGCCGATGACGCCGCCGTACCAGATGAACGTGGTCCACGCCGAGGTGGTGTTGAGCATGTCGCTCCAGTCGATGACGCCGGTGACCAGCAGCAACGCCACGAACAAAATGGCGATGGCGTTCGCGTTGATCCCGGCGAAGCTTCCGAGCGCCCAGCCCAGGATCGCCGCGATGAACAGCACCAGGAGCCACTTCTCCCGTCGGCTCATCGGTCCCAGTTCGTCCAGCCCGGACCGGGCGATCGACTTGTTGTCGATGTGGGTCAAGGTCGGCCGCTCCATCAGGTAGACCGCCAGCGGGACGATCGCCAGCATCACGATGCCCGGCGCGAACGCCCAGGTGGCGTAGTCCATCCAGGTGACCGCGGGCAGCCCGAATCCCTCGCGGATGACGCGCACCGTCAGGGGGAGGAACGCGATCGCCGTCAGGAAGAGTGTGCTGGTGGCGAAACTCGCGTAGTAGGTGACCATGGTGAGGTAGCGCCCGATGCGCTTGCCCTGAGGGCCGGGATCCGAATCGAGAGCGGCCGCGATGTTGCGCATGATCGGGTAGGTGATCCCGCCCGTCCGGACCGCGTTCGACGGCGTCGCCGGGGCCAGGATCAGATCGGTGAGGCAGGCGACCCCGCCCAGCTTGAGCGGGGTGTTGCCCAGCGCCTTGATCAGCAGGTAGGCGATCCGCTTGCCCAGGCCGGTGACGGCGAAGGCGGTTCCGATGAAGAACGCAGAGAACACCAACCAGGCGGTCGGGTCGGCGTAGCCGGCCAGCAGATCACCCAGACCGACCTCCTTCGACCCACTCAGCGCAACCCCCGCGCCACCGATCGCCAGCAGGAAGACCACCGGCTCGGGGACCGGCCGCAGCATCAAACCCGCCATGGCCCCCAGATAGAGCGCGAAGACCGTCCAGGCGGCCGAGGACAGCCCGGCAGGAGGCCCGAGGAGGACGAGGATGCCGACCAAGGCGATGCAACCCACCAGTTCGATCAGGCGCCGCCGGGCGCTCTTGACCTTGTTCCCGCCGGCCGGCGATGCCGGGGGAGTCGACGCCGTCGGCGCCACAGTGTCCGTAGTCATGTCGCTTCCTTGTGTCACACTTCGTCGGGCCAGTAGAGGCGCATCGGGTTGTCGACCAGCAGGCGCCGTTGGAGGTCTGCCGTGGGGGCGATCGAGGGGATGTAGTCGACCAGCAGCCCGTCATCGGGCATGTGGTCCTTCAGGTTGGGGTGGGGCCAGTCGGTTCCCCACAAGACGCGGTCGGGGAAGGACTCCACGATCCGGCGGGCGAACGGGACGACGTCGCGGTAGGCGGCCTGTTCGCCGTTCAGCGCGGGCGGTCCGGAGACCGAGAGCCGCTCCGGGCAGCTCACCTTGCACCACACCTGCGGGTTCTCCGCCAGGAAGCGCTGGAACAGGGCGAACTCGGGTCCGTCGACCGGCTGGGTGACATCGGGGCGTCCCATGTGATCGACGACCAGGTCGGTGGGCAGGCCCGAGAAGAAGTCGAAGAGCTCGGGCAGGTCCGCCGCCTCGAAGTAGATGACGATGTGCCAGCCCAGATCCTTGATCTTGTGCGAGATGGTCGTCAGGTCTGCGGTGGGGACGACGTCGACGAGTCGCTTGAGGAAGTTGAACCGCACCCCGCGCACGCCGCCCTCGTGGAGGCGTTGCAGTGCGGCCTCGCTGATGTCCGGCTTCACGGTGGCGACCCCGCGGGCGCGGCCGTCCGCCTTCGCGACGGCGTCCAGCATGGCCGAGTTGTCCGCGCCGTGGCAGGTTGCCTGGACGATCACGTTGCGCGCGAAGCCGAGGCGGTCGCGCAGCGCGAACAGTTGCTCGTCGCTCGCGTCACACGGGGTGTACTTCCGGGTGGGGGCGAACGGGAACTCCTCGCCCGGACCGAACACGTGACAGTGGGCGTCCACGGCCCCTGCGGGAACCTGGAAGCGGGGTTGCGACGGGTCGGCGTACCAGTCGAGCCATCCGGGCGTCTTCTCAAAGGTGGGCATCAGACGTCCTCGTCGATGTAGGTGAACCCGGCGGCTTCGAGCGCCGGACGCATGTTGTAGAGATCCAAGCCGAGGACCCCGGCGCGGAACTGCTCACGCTTCGCCTCCTCCTTGGCTTCGCGGGCGGCGGCTGCGGCGGCGACCTCGGCGACGCGGTTCCCCGGCACGACGCAGACGCCGTCGACGTCGGCGACGACAACGTCACCGGGTTCGACCAGGGCGTTCGCGCACACGACGGGAATATTGACCGATCCCAGGGTCGCCTTCACCGTTCCCTTGGCGTGAATCGCGCGGCTGAACACCGGGAAGTCCATCGCGGTGAGGTCCGCCACGTCGCGGACCCCGCCGTCAATGATGAGGCCGACGGCCCCGCGCGCCCGGAACGAGGTGGCCAGCAGTTCACCGAAGAACCCGTCCTCGGATTCGGTGGTGCACGCAGCGACGACGACGTCGCCGGGTTGCACCTGCTCGGCGGCCACGTGCAGCATCCAGTTGTCGCCGGGCTGCAGGAGCACCGTCACCGCCGGGCCGCACAGGCGCGCGGTCGGGTAGATCGGGCGGAGATAGGGGCGCATGAGGCCGGTGCGCCCCATGGCTTCGTGGACGGTGGCCACCCCGAACGGGGCCAGCGCCGCCACGTCCTCCCGGGGAGGACGGGGGATGGTGCGGCGCACCACTCCTAGCGTGTCGCGGTTCATGCGGACGGACTCTCCTTGTCAGTGAGGGCCTTGAGCGCGGCGTCAAGGCGTGGGTAGATGCGGCGGGCGTTGCCTTCAAAGACGAGGGCACGCTCGTCGGGGGTGAGATGGGGGGTCGCCGACACGTAGCGGTAGGTGTCGTCGTAGTGGTGTCCCGTCCGGGAGTCGATGCCGCGCACGGCGCCGACCATCTCGGACGCGAACAGAATGTTGCGGGTCGGCACCACCTGGGTCAGGAGGTCGATCCCGGGCTGGTGGTAGACGCAGGTGTCGAAGAACACGTTGTGGAGCAGGTGCTCGTCCAGTTCGGGCTTGCCGAGGGCGTCGGCGAGTCCGCGGAAGCGGCCCCAGTGATAGGGGACGGCGCCGCCGCCGTGAGGGATCACGAGGCGCAGCCCGGGGAACCGGCTGAACAGGTCGCCTTGCAGCAGCTGCATGAAGGCCGTGGTGTCGGCGTTGAGATAGTGGGCGCCGGTGGTGTGGAAGGCCGGGTTGCAGCTGGTCGAGACGTGGATCATGGCCGGGATGTCGTAGTGCTCCATCGCCTCGTACAGGTCGAACCAGTACGGGTCGGTCAGGGGCGGGGACGTCCAGTGGCCGCCGCTGGGGTCGGGGTTGAGGTTGACGGCGACGCAGCCGTATTGGGTGACGGTCTTCTCCAGTTCGGGCAGGCACGTCGCCACCGGGACGCCCGGTGACTGCGGCAGCATGGCGGCGGGAATGAACCGATCGGGGTAGAGCGTGCTGACGCGGTAGCAGAGCTCGTTGCAGATCGCGGCCCACGTCGAGGACGTCTGGAAGTCGCCGATGTGGTGGGCCATGAAGCTGGCGCGTGGCGAGAAGACCGTGACGTCGATGCCGCGCTCGTCCATGAGGCGCAACTGGTTGGCCTCGATGGTGGCGGCGATGTCGGCGTCGCTGATCTGCAGCGAGTCCGGCGATGGTGCGGAGGCCGGATCGCCGAGCGCGGCGATCTGCCGGTCGCGCCACTCCCCCAGGGCGGGCGGCGCCGTGGTGTAGTGCCCGTGGATGTCGATGATCATCGTGATTCCTTTCCGATGAGGAGGCCGTCGCCGTCGGGTTCCCAGACGCCACGCGGGATGAGGACGTCGCCGCGCATGAGCAGGCGCGCGGTGCGCAGCAGGGCCGCGCGGGTGGTGCGAAGGGGGTTGTCCGGGTCGATCTCCAGCTCGACGGTGAACTCCCCTGCGGGGTGCTCGATGGCCAGCGTCTGGCGGAGCCCGGGCTCGGTGTGGGCCAGGTCGTGGGCGACGCTGCCCGCCAGCCCGCAGGCGGTGGCGACCGTCACGGCAGCCAGGACGCCGATCGCGTCGTGGCACACGTGCGGGATGAAGCTGCGGGTGTTGATCGCGCCCCCGTGCTGCGGCGGGGAGACGAGCGTCATCTTGGGGTAGTTGCGCTCGGTCACGTCACCGAGCCCCATGAGGACGCCGCAGGCCAGCCGCAGCTCTTCGAGGCGCGCCTTCAGCGCGGCGTTGGCGTCGAGTTCGGCAGGGCTCTCCTGGCCGGTGCAGCCGACGTCGCTGGCGCGCAGGATCACCAGCGGCATCCCGTTGTCGATGCACGTCACCTCGATGTCGCCCTCGGCCACAGCGACGCGGTCGCGCACGTGCCCGGTCGGCAGCAGGCTGGAGCACACCGACCCCGCCGTGTCGAGGAAGTTGATGGTGACCGGGGACGCGGTACCGGGGACGCCGTCGATCCGGGCATCGCCCGCGTACTCGACGACCCGCTCCCCTGCGGCGTCCAGGGGGGTCGCCACCGTGATCTCGGCGACCATGCCGGTGTTGAGTGTTCGGACGGAGAAGGTCGACTGATCCCCCTGGGCTTCGACGAGGCCTCGCTCCAGCGCGAACGGGACGACGGCGGCGAGCATGTTTCCACAGTTCGGCACCGTGTCCACGAGGTCGCTGTCGGGGCGCAGTTGCGCGAACAGGAAGTCCAGGTCGGCCTCCCCCGTCGCGTTGCGGGACACGATGCCGACCTTGCTGGTCAGGGTCGTGGCGCCGCCGAGTCCGTCGATCTGGCGCGGATCCGGGGACCCCATCACGGCCAGCAGCACCGCGTCACGCTGCGCGCGGTCGGTCGGCAGATCCTCGGCGATGAAGAAGGTGCCCCGCGAGGTGCCCCCACGCATGAACAGGCACTCGATGGCGGTCTGACTACCCACGGAACGTGGGCGGGATGTCGGCTGTGACATGTGTACCTCCTGCGCAGCACCCTAGATTGTTAACAATCTCTCGCGCAACTTCGTGTGAGATTTAGTCACAACTTGGCTTGACAGGATCTCCAACGGATAATCGAGCAGGGCGGAACGTGATCGAGGAGGTGGAGCCATGTCGGTATCAGGGGACGCTGGTCGCAGGACGGCGGAGGCCGCCCTGCGCGAGGGGCTACGCCGCGGCGAGTTCGCGCCAGGGCAGCGCCTCACGGAGGCGGAACTGGCCGAGCGCTTCGGGGTCACCCGAGGAGCCGTCCGCAGCGCGCTGGTCGACCTCACGAACGCGGGACTCGTGGAGCGCATCCCGCATCGGGGGGCGCGCATCCGCGAGGTGAGCTTCGACGAGGCGATCCAGATCACCGAGTGCCGCGCTGTGCTGGAGGCGCTGTGCGCCGCCCACGCCACGCGACGGGCCACCGACGCGGAGATCGCCGAACTGCGTCAGATCGGCGTCGACATGGAAGCCGCCGTGGCTGCGGGCGACCATCTCGGCTATTCGGCGCTCAACCGCTCCCTGCATGACTGGCTCACCCGATGCAGCGGGCAACTCCCCGCAGCGAAGCTCCTCGAAACGCTCAACGCACAGATCGTGCGCTACCAGTTCCGCTTGGCGCTCATGCCGGGGCGCCCGGCGGAATCGGTCAAGCAGCACCTGGCGATCATCGACGCCGTGGAGTCGCGCGACCCCGAGGCTGCCGCCACGGCCGCCCGGGCTCACATCGCCAGCGTCATGCGCGCCATGTCCGCCGTCGCCCATGACGACAACCTGCCCCCGTGGGTGGCGATCTAGGCGGCGCACCGCTTCCCTGGGTGCCAATCAGGCGAGCGCCTCCCGCGCGTCAGCGCGGACCTCTCGGCGTCAGGGCTGGACGCGGACCGCCTGGCCGCCGACGGCGACCACGTCCCCGTGGTGAAGTTGACGCCCGCGACGGGTCTCGACCTCGCCGTTGACGCTGACTTCACCGTCGGCGATGACCTGCTTGGCCTGGCCGCCGGTGTCGAGGAGGCCCGCCACCTGTAGGAACTGCCCCAGCCGGATCATGTCTCCGCCGATCGCGACGTCCTCGATGTCTCCGCGTTGCCCCATGAGGGCATGCTAGTCGCGCCCCGCCTCCCGGGGTCGCCGCGTCGTCGGCACCCGTCAGGCGGACGCCTCCGCGACAGCCTTCAACTGGGCCAGCCCGCGCTCGAAGTCGCCGGCGATCTGCGCGTCGAACGGGATCACCTTCGCCATGATGCGCATGAGCAGCCCTCGATGGCCGGTCATCACCCAGTCGACCCGGGTGCCGCCCTCGACCGCGGTGAGCGTGAACGTCGACAGGTTCTGGGCCGGGAAGGGCTTCTCGAAGCGCAGATCCACCACGATGCGGGCGGGCTCCTCGGCCTCGACGACCTCCATGGTGCCGGCCCCCGCCTTCTTGTTGCCTGCCCATGCGTACCGCGCGCCCAGCCCCGACTCAGCCCCGGAGTAGGTCCGTCGCAGGTCAGGATCGAGCCCCTCCCAGGGAGACCACGCCTGCCAGGCGGGGAACGCGGCGATGTGCGGGAAGACCGCTGCGGCGGACGCGGCGATGGTGACGGACCGGGCGAGCCGGTAGTTGTCGGTGGGAGCGGACACGAGGACCCCTTTCGTCGGCCGCAGCAGTCTGTGGCCTGTGAGGTCGACAGCGCAAGGAAACTGCTTTTCTCATTCGCGCATGTTCGGGCTCTCAGATGGCCTCGCGGCTGGCAGAATCGAGGGGCACGTTCACACGCACCTTGTTTGGG
The DNA here is from genome assembly GCF_036744435.1 of Propioniciclava sp. Taxonomy (NCBI): domain Bacteria; kingdom Bacillati; phylum Actinomycetota; class Actinomycetes; order Propionibacteriales; family Propionibacteriaceae; genus Propioniciclava; species Propioniciclava sp. The sequence goes on from NZ_DAIOIA010000034.1 coordinate 10,239, forward strand.
GGACCCTTGACCACGTTCGATCCGCTGGACGCTGTCCTGTTCGACCTGGACGGCGTCCTGACGCCGACCGCTGAGGTCCATATGCGCGCCTGGGCGCGCCTGTTCGAACCGTTCCTCGCCGAACGCGCCGTCGCCCCCTACACGGCGCAGGACTACTTCGACTACATCGACGGCAAGCCGCGCTACGAGGGCGTCGCCTCGCTGCTCGCCTCCCGCGGCATCGACCTGCCCTTCGGGGACCCGGCCGACGCCCCCGAATCAGACACCGTCTGCGGGCTCGGCAACCGGAAGAACGCCGTGTTCACGGCCGTCCTCGAGTCCGACGGCGTGGAGCCGTACCCGGGCAGCGTCGCGTTCCTGGACGCCCTGACGCGCCGGGGCGGCGTCGAGGTGGCCGTGGTGTCGTCGTCGAAGAACGCCCGGCCGGTGCTGGCCGCGGCCGGGCTCCTGGACCGGTTCGACATCATCGTCGACGGCGTCGTCGCGGCCGAGCGAGGCATCGCCGGCAAGCCCGCGCCCGACACCTACCTATACGCCGCCTCCCTGCTGGGCGTCCCCGCGTCCCGCGCGGTCGTCGTCGAGGACGCCCACTCGGGCGTCGAAGCGGGCCGCGCCGGGCATTTCGGCCTGGTGCTGGGCGTCGACCGCGGCGCCGGACGCGACTCCCTGCTCGCCCGGGGCGCCGACATCGTGGTGGAGGACCTGGGCGAACTCGTCGACGACGTGAACGGAGCACACGCATGACCACCACCTTGTCGGGGGATCCGATCGACCGCTCCCGCTACCCCGTCGACCCGTGGGCGCTGCGCGAGACCCGCTATGAGCCCGAGGACCTCGGCAAGAACGAGACCCTGTTCTCGGTCGGCAACGGCTACCTGGGGCTGCGCGGCAACGTCGAGGACGGCCGCGACGCCCACACCCATGGCACGTTCATCAACGGCTTCCACGAGGTGTGGCCGATTCGCCACGCCGAGGACGCCTACGGGTTCGCGAAGGTCGGCCAGTCGATCGTCAACGTCCCCGACGCCAAGATCATGCGGCTCTACGTCGACGACGAGCCCCTGCTGATCAGCGTGGCCGACCTGGAGTCCTACGAACGCACGCTCTCCTTCCGCGACGGCGTCCTGACCCGAGAACTGCTGTGGCGCACCCCGTCCGGCAAGCACGTGCACGTGAAGTCGCGGCGCATGGTCTCGTTCGCCGAGCGGCACCTCGCCGTCATGGACCTGGAGGTGACGCTGCTGGACGCCGACGCCCCCGTGGTCGTCAGCGCGCAGATCCTCAACCGGCAAGACGGCTTCGACGAGTACCACATGACGTCGACGGCGATGGGCGCCGGGTTCGATCCGCGGCGCGGCGCCAACCTGTCCGGACGCGTCCTCCAGCCCGTCCTGCACGACCAGGCGGGCAACCGGGTCGTGCTCGGTTATCGGGTGACCGAGTCGGGCATGACGCTCGCGGTGGCGGCCGACCATCAGATCGAGACGACGGACGCGTACGAGGTCAAGACCCAGGTCGAGCAGGATCTGGCCAAGCAGGTGTTCCGCGTCCAGGCCACCAAGGGCACCACCCTGCGGATCACGAAGACGGTCAGCTACCACACGTCGCGGCGCATCCCGCCGGTCGAACTGGTGGACCGCTGCCGCCGCACGCTGGACCGCATCCAGGCCGAGGGCGTCGAGTCGGCGTTCACTCGGCAGCGCGCCTGGCTGGACGCCTTCTGGGAGCGCAGCGACGTCGAGATCGGCGGGCAGCCCGCCCTCCAGCAGGCCGTCCGGTGGAACCTGTTCCAGCTCATCCAGGCGGCGGCGCGCGCCGAGGGCACGGGCGTCCCGGCGAAGGGCGTCACGGGTTCCGGCTATGACGGGCACTACTTCTGGGACACCGAGATCTATGTCTTGCCGTTCCTCACCTACACGTCGCCCGGCTATGCGCGGAACGCGCTGCGGTTCCGGTACACGATGCTGGACGCGGCCCGGCGCCGGGCGGTCGAGCTGAACCAGCGCGGCGCCCTGTACCCGTGGCGGACGATCAACGGCGAGGAGGCGTCCGCCTACTATGCGGCGGGCACCGCTCAGTACCACATCGACGCCGACATCTCGCATGCGGTGTCGCAGTACGTGGCGGCGACCGGGGACCGTTCGTTCCTCAAGCGGGAGGCGATCGACGTCCTCGTCGAGACGGCCCGCCTGTGGGCCGATCTGGGGTTCTGGCGGCGGACGGCGGGGACCGAGGAGGACGCCTTCCACATCTACGGCGTCACCGGTCCGGACGAGTACACCACCGTCGTCAACGACAACCTGTTCACGAACGTGATGGCGCGGGCGAACCTGCGGGCGGCGGTGCGGAACCTGCGCTGGCTGGCCGACACGGACCCGTCGGCGTTCCGGCAGGTGCTGAACCGGTTGGCGCTGACCGAGGAGGAGATCGACGCGTTCGCGCAGGTCGCGGAGGGCATGCACGTGCCGTTCGACGAGAGGCTGGGCATCCATCCCCAAGACGACGACTTCCTGTCCAAGGAGATGTGGGACCTGCCCAACACTCCTGCGGACAAGCTGCCGCTGCTGCTGCACTACCACCCGCTGGTGATCTACCGTCACCAGGTCCTCAAGCAGGCCGACGTCGTGTTGGCCCTGCACCTGCAAGGCGATGAGTTCTCCCTGGAGGAGAAGCGGGCCGACTTCGAGTACTACGACCCGCTGACCACCGGCGACTCGACCCTGTCGGCGGTCGTCCAGTCGATCATCGCCGCGGAGGTCGGGTATGCCGACCTGGCCGAGACCTACTTCGCGACGGCGGTCTACGTCGACCTTGCGGATCTGCATCACAACGCTGATGCGGGCGTTCACGTGGCGTCCGTCGGCGGGGTGTGGAACGCGCTGGTGGCCGGCTTCGGCGGCATGCGGGACTACCTGGGGTCGTGGTCGTTCGACCCGCGCCTGCCGCAGAGCTGGGACTCCCTGACGTTCCCGATGACGCTGCAGGGCAACCGACTCCGCGTCCACGTCCTGCACGACTCGATCACGTTCACCCTGGAGACCGGCGACGCCCCCGAGGTGCCGCTGGTGGTCCAGGGGCGTCCCGTGATCGTCACCCGCGAGGCCCCGCTCACCGTGGCGCTCACGCCCATCGAGATCCTGCCCGGGCGTCCGTTGCTGCGTGACATCGCCGGTTCGGTTCGCGAGGATGGCTCGATCATCCGCACGACGGTGCCGGATCACCCGAGCCTCGGCGATTCCTACGACGTGGATCTCGGGTCGCTCCAACCTTGACAGGGGTGGGGCTCGGACTATCGGGCCCCACCTTGGCTGTGGTGCTATATGTAGGGCGCTTCACTATTCTGCGGGCTGGTGGCGATCCGTCTTCTTCGGTGGCGATGCGGACTACATTCACACGGGTGAACGCACATGAGGACAGTCCAGCGCACACCCCTTCCCCCGTGCGAGGATCCTCCAGAATTACTCACTCGCGTCACGAGGCGAGGCGACGTGTCCGCGTTGACCGAATCAAGGAGCAGGTCAACAAGCACCTCGAGGATTGGGGGGAAGAACCGCTCCGCCCACACGAACTCTCTGCCACCCTTCGAGGCTACGAGAGCAGAGTCCTCCAATGGCGCATGGAGGCATGCGCGTCCGCGGCCAGGGGGATTGTCCGGGGGCTGACGATGGCCGCCGCTTTCGTTGCTGGAATCGTCACGGTCGGCGTGGCCCTGGGTGGCACTGTTGCGCCCGGTGAAGCCGATGGGATCGTTCCGATTCTCACACAGCTTTTCTTCTCGATTCTTGGCACCCTTGGCATGGCGATGGTAGGTCCACTCTTAGCGGTGCAGATCCTGAGGCGAAAGGCTGTAATCTTGAGCGTCGCGCAAAGCACCTCGGAGCGACGTGCGAGCGCCCCTATATCAACTGTCGCTACCCCAACGCTTCAGGAGAAGCATCAAGCCCACCGCATGCGCAGATCGGCCCTCCGCATCGTGAGGATGATCGTGACAGTGAAACGCTGACCCACTCGGGCGCGCCTCATTGGCCGATTCGAGGGGCGTTCTTCGCAAGTGCGGGAGGAGGGGAGCGCGCCGCAGCCCCCACAAGGTAGTGCACCACACCCTTGCCAGCAGCAGCCTCGGCCGCCACGACCGCTCGCCCCACGCCCCAGCGTTCCTCCACCGTCGGACCAGGACCGGCCGACGACACCCACACCCGAGCCGCCGCACCAAGAAGAAGAACGCCGCCCCGCACGCGGGACGACGTTCCTGACTTTCGTGAAGACGGGCCGGTCACTTTCGTGAACAGCCCGTGGCGGCGGTGGCGGTGGGATTTGAACCCACGGATGGGAGACCCATCACGCGCTTTCGAGGCGCGCTCCTTCGGCCGCTCGGACACGCCACCGCGGGATACCGTATCGTTTCGGCCCGCCCCGGCGCCAATCCGGCACCGGGCCCGACCCGCGGCTCACCGGCGTCGCGGACGCGTCAGTCTCCCCCGCACCGGGCGCACCAGCCCCGCATAGACCATCGCGCTCGCCGCGAGCAGCGGGTGCTCCTCGAACCGACCGGACACGCCGGGGCGCAACTCACCCGCGCGGTCCGGGAACCGCCGCACCCAGTATTCGACGGCGCGCGGCACGTGGTACGGATCGGAGACGATCCTGACGATGCCGCCGGGCGGAATCAGGTCGGCGGCGTACCCCACGTTCTCCCAGGTAGTGGTGGCCTGCGGTTCCAGCACGACCTGCACCGATGCCGACACCTCCGGGTGGCGGGCAGCGAAGTCAGCGGCCATCGTGGCGGCCTCACCGCGGCCGGAGAACACCACCACGTCGCCGGGCCTCACCGTGCGGGCCGCCAGATCCACGCGCCACTGCTGCCGCGGCGACGGCGTCCCGTCGGGGCGTCCGCGGCAGCCCAGCACCAGCACGGACGCGCTCATCGCTGCCCCCGGAAGAAGGCCTGCAACAGGTCGCTGGCCTCGTGCGCCAGCACCCCCGAGACCACCTCGACGCGGTGGTTGAGCCGCGGGTCGCGGACGATGTCGAACACCGACGCCACCGCACCCGCCTTCGGGTCGTGGGCGCCGTACACGAGTCGGTCCACGCGGGCGTTCACCAGCGCACCGGCGCACATGGCGCACGGCTCCAGCGTCACCACGAGGGTGCACCCCGCCAGATCCCAACCCCGCTCGCCATGCCGCTGTGTCAGCGTCGCTGCGGCACGACGCAACGCCAAGACCTCCGCGTGCGAGGTGGGATCACCGGTCAACTCGCGCTCATTGGCGGCCGTCGCGAGGACCGCACCCGAGGCGTCCAGGACGACGGCCCCGATGGGAACGTCGCCCCACGCGCCTGCCTGCCGGGCGCATTCCAGCGCCTGCCGCATCGCGGGCAGCCAGCGCGACGCCCCCGCCGCGGGGACGCCGGCTACCGCGAAGTCACCGGGCACAGCCGCCTACAGATCGAGGGCGGCAACGATCTTCGACAGAGCCTTGCCGAAACCGAGCTTCTCGCCGATCTCCTCCAGCGCCTCCAACGAATCGTCGGACTCCTCGCAGATGGCCTCCATCTCCATCTCGGGCAGGCCGACATCGGCGAACAGATCCAGATCCCCGACGGGCTCCGAATCGTCCTCCTCATCGGGGGCGTCCACCCCGAGGTAGTCGACCGCGTCGCGGGCGATCGGCCAGTCCTGTGCGGCGATCGAATCCGACAGCATCAACTGGACCACCCGGCCCCGCACCCGCACGATCACGAACACGTCCTGATCGATGCTGACCATACCGACCGTGCCCGCGTCCCCGGGCATGCGCCGTAGAGCCTCGATCAGCGCGTCGAGATCGTTGGCAAGATCCAACTCCAGCGACTGGACGACCGGCGTCCCGTCTTCGCGATACAAGGCGACGACCAGGTCGATCTCGTCCTCACCCGCGTCATCGGGGTAGTCGTCGTCATCGTCGTCGAGGTCGTCGTCGAGCCCTAGGGCGGAGAAGTCGTCGTCGTTCGCCTCGTCCACGCCTGGCCGGTCGTCGCCGCGGTCTGCGAGGTCGGCGTCGAAATCCTCGTCGTCTCCGGCCATGGTGGCTCCTTTCGTCGATGCCCATCGTCGCAGACTCCGGAAGGTTCGGCACCCCGTGGACAACCTTGAGCGGGCACCCCCACAGGCGCCTCGGCTGCCACAATGGAGCCGTGGAACTCATCGCCGTAGACCATCCGCTCGTCGCCCACAAGGTCCGTCTCCTGCGAGACGTGACCACCGACTCACCGACGTTCCGGCGCCTGGTCGACGAGCTGATGACGCTCCTTGCCTACGAGGCCACCCGCGAGGTCCGCGTCGAGGACGTCGAGGTGGTCACCCCCATCACCACCACGACAGGCCCCCGACTGTCTCACCCGCTGCCGCTGGTCGTCCCGATCCTGCGCGCCGGCCTGGGCATGCTCGAAGGCATGATGCGCGTCATGCCGACCGCGGAGGTCGGCTTCGTCGGCATGGTGCGCGATGAGGAGACGCTGCAGCCGTTCACCTACGCCGAACGCCTCCCCCACGACCTGTCGGGGCGTCAGTGCTACGTGCTCGACCCGATGCTCGCCACCGGTGGCTCACTCGGTGGCACCGTGAAGTTCCTGGTCGACCGCGGTGCTGATCACATCACCTGTATCTGCCTGCTCGCCGCCCCCGAGGGCATCGAGAACATGCGTCGACTCGTCGACCCCATCGACGTGCCCTGCACCCTCGTCGTCGCCGCCGTGGACGACCACCTCAACGATCACGGCTACATCGTCCCCGGCCTGGGCGACGCAGGCGATCGTCTCTACGGCCTCGCCGAATAGCCTCCACCCGCCCGAGTCCTCGGCAGGCCGAACCGCAGTCCTCGGGAGGCTGGGCCTCAGTCCTCGGCGGGCTGGGCCTCAGTCCTCGGGAGGCTGAACCGCAGTCCTCGGCGAGGACTGCGGCGCCTCGCGCCGAGGACTGAGGTTGGCCACGTCGAGGACTGAGGACATGAGCGCCGAGGACTGGGGATACCACTCCCCATGACTGGGGCGCATCGGGCCGATGACTTCGCCGCGGGACGCCAGACCGGCTCCGGCAACGTGACGACCGCCTGCGCGATCGCGCCGTTCAACGGACGCGCTGCGCACCCATCGAGGTCCGCGGCAGATCACCCTCAGTTATCCCGAGACCCAGCAGCGTCAGCGCCCGGCGTGCCGCCCGGCGCGCCTCGTCGGCGTCCTGGGACGTGACAACCACGCCGTAGATCATCCTCTGGACGATCAACAGGTCTCCGGTGGTCACCCCGGCACGCACCTCCCCGGACGCCTGCGCCCGCGACAGGAGAGGCCCGATGAGGTCGCGGAGTCGCTGGCCGCCGTCGTAGTCCGGAAGAGTCCGCCGGGCATCGATGACCGCCTCCAGAAAGGCGGCCTCGGAAATCGTCAGCTCGACCAGGCGATTCCACACGGTGGTGAAGGCGCCGGGCCGGGCGTCCGTGGCGAGTGACTCCAACTCGGCGAAGTTCTCCTCGAAGACCGCCAGGGCAAGGTCGATTCTCGTCGGGAAGTGGCGATACAGGACGCCCTGACCGACCCCCGCCTCACGCGCGATCGCGCTGAGCGGCACCCGGTAGCCTCGCTCGACGAACAGCACCCTGGCAGCGCGCAGGATGGCCCGCCGGTTGGCTGGCCCGGCCGCTGGCCCGCGGTTCGCTCCGGACTCCCCAACGCTCACCTCGCCCACTATAGTGAACCGGACAGAGTTGTCCGGATGAGCGAGGAGCTACCGATGCCCGATTCCTTTGACCTCCGATATGACGTCGTCGTGGTGGGCACCGGCGGTGCCGCCTTCGGCACGGCCCTGGGGGCCGCCGACGCCGGCCTCAGCGTCCTCATGCTCGAGAGCACCGACAAATGGGGTGGCAGCACCGCAATGTCGGGCGGCGGCATGTGGCTGCCCAACAACCCGCTCATGCAGCGCGCCGGCGTCGGCGACTCGCGCGAGGAGGCGTTGGCCTACCTCGAGGAGTGCGTCGGAGAGGTCAGCCGATCGACGTCCCGGGCACACAAGGAAGCGTTCGTCGACGGCGTCGAGGACTTCGTGCTCACGGCGGAAAAGCACGGCATGGTCTTCACCCGCGCGGCCGACTACCCGGACTACTACCCGGAACTCGCGGGCGGCAAGATCGGCCGCGCCATCGAGGCCAAACCGTTCGACGGCAAGAAACTCGGGGGGCTGTACGACACCCTGCGCGTGCTCATGCCGATCCCGATCAAGACCGATGACGTCTGGCTGCTCGGCCGCGCCTGGTCCACGCCCAGCGGCTTCGCCCGCGGCGCCCAGTTCGTGTTCCGGACGCTCGGCGGCCTGGTCAGGGGACAACGCCAACTGGGGATCGGCGCAGGGCTCGCGGCTTCGTTCGGTCACGCCGTGCTCGTGAGGAACGGCGTCCCCGTGCGGGTGAACTCGCCCGTCGAAGAACTCGTCGTCGAGGACGGTCGCGTCGTCGGGGTGCGCACCACCCAGGACGGCCGTACCGTGACGATCGCGGCCACGCGCGGCGTCATGCTCGCCGGTGGCGGCTTCGACCACAACAAGGAGTGGCGTCGCACCTACCAGGGGGTCGACGGCGTCCCTTCGGGGAACCCCGGAAACCTCGGGCATCCGATCGCGATGGCGAAGGAGGCCGGCGCGGCGCTCGAACTCATGGACGACGCCTGGTGGGGCGCATCGGTTGCCCCCGTCGAGAACGGGGAGCCGTCCTTCATCGTCGGCGAGCGGTCCTTGCCCTACTCGATCATCGTGGACGCGCGGGGCAGCAGGTTCGCGAACGAAGCCGAGTCGTACGTCGACCTCGGACATCACATGCTCGAGCACGACAGGGACGGCGTTTACTGGTTCATCCTCGACGTGCGGCACCGGCGCCGCTACCTGCGCACGTTCGCCCTCGACCCGAAGTTGAACAAGGCAATGGCTGCGGAAGGCATCGCGGTCATGGCGGACACTCTCGACGAACTCACCGAGAAGCTCGGCCTGGATCGGGCGACCTTCCAAGCCACGATCGACCGGTTCAACGGCTTCGCCCGTTCGGGACGCGACCAGGACTTCCACAAGGGCGATTCGGCCTACGACCGCTACTACGGGGATCCGACCGTGCACCCCAACCCCTGCCTGGGCACGATCGAGCGCGGCCCGTTCCTCGCCTACCGCCTGGTGGTCGGGGATCTGGGAACCAAGGGAGGCGCCCTCACCGATGTGGATGGTCGGGTGCTGCGCGAGGACGGCTCCGTCATCGACGGTCTGTACGCCGCGGGGAACAACTCGGCTTCCGTCATGGGGCACACCTACCCCGGACCGGGCTCGACGATCGGCCCGGCAGCCGTGTTCGGCATGCGAGCGGCGCGACGCATGGCACGCGACCAAGACTGACACCTCTTCAGTCCTCGACGGGCTAGGCTCAGTCCTCGGCAGGCTTGGGCTCAGTCCTCGGCGGGCGGCCGTGGGGGGGGGTGGGGACAGCGCGAGGCGGCGTCAGTCCAGTGCCCGCCGCGGCGTCACGGCTGCGCGGACGTAGGCCCGGAACCAGCCACAGAATCCCCGCGACGACGCTCAAGGCGACTCCGGCCAGGACCCCCACCGGGACCGCGATCAGCACCTCCGCCCCGACGAGCAGGAGGGACAACAGCCCGGCGAAACCGTTGAATGCACCATGGATCACCGCCGACGTCACGACCGATCCCGAGCGCCGTCGCGCCCACCACAAGATGAATGACAACGGCGTGGTGATCAGGACGAACAGCCAGATTCCCACGGCCCATTGGCCGCCGTAATTGTGGCCCAGGGCGATGAGCGGGGCATGCCACAGACCCCAGAGGACGCCGGTGAGCAGGTTCGCGCGCACCATTCCGAGGGGGGCGAGTTGGTCGGCCAGGACGCCGCGCCAGCCGTATTCTTCACCGAAGGCGAAAAGCCCGTTGATCGTGAATCCGGCGACCAGGGCCTGGACCAGCGTGGAGCCGACCACGAGCCCGATTGGGACGCTCTGCCCGGCCAGTGCGGGCTGGGCGGCGCTGAGGATCTGATCGAACTGGGCCTGCGTGACCCAGGTGCCCGCCCCGGGAACCCGCCCTGACGCGAGGCCCGCTGTCGCGAAGACGCCGGCGACCACCGCCGCATAGCCGACCGCACCCCAGCCTGCGATCCGCCCGATCGTGCGTAGCTTGGCGGCCGTGAAGGACGCCCATCCGCGGCTGAGGAGGGTGGGCCGGTGCAACACGAACCGCTCGACAACCACGCCTGCGATGAGCGGTGCCAGCATGGCGGCCGCGCCCGCCACGATGCCCGTCAGGCCGCCGCCCATCGTGGCGCCGATCAGAACCAGGACCAGCGCGGCGAGCCCGCAACCCGCCACGGCGAGCACGTAGTAGACGGCCACGGCGCGCCAATGGACGCCCGTGCGGCGGGAGTGAGAGGCGGCGGGAAGGAGCGGGCCGCCGTCGGCGTTCGGCACGCCGTCGTGGGTTGTTCCGCTCATCGGCCGGCCTCCTCGGCGAGGTCGCGGCGTTGCTCGCCGCGGCGTCCTGCCAGCGCCAGCCCGAGGAGCGGGAGTGCGGCACCGCCGACCATCGATCCCACCGTCAAGGGTCCGACCCACCAACCACCGCGCGGCACCGAGCGGGCCACGGTGATCGCGGCGGCACAGCCTGCGGCGGCCGTGGCGAGGGCGAGGCGTCCGGCACGTTCGGCTCCGGAGCGGCTGGGACGCAGCGCGGTCAGCCCGAAGGCGCCCGCGCCCGCGGCGACGAGAAGATCGGTGCGGGCCGCCGCGCGTTTCGGCGTCCAGGCGTCGGGCCGTCCGGACGCCGACCAGTGGCGAGGCAGCGGGTCGGCGAGCGTGCGTCCGCGCACGACGTAGTGGGCGACCACCGCGGCGGTCAGCACGAGCGGCAGGGCCGCGGCCACTCGATAGCCGCTCTCGGGGACCGACGTGAACGGGACGTCCTCCGCGTCGGGTTCGAGGATCCCCAGCCGGACGGCGACGGCGGCCAGGTTGAGATCCCAGCCCGCACCGAATGCGCGGGGCCGCAGCAGCCGCGGGTCGGCCGGGTTCCACATCGACTGGCGGATCCGATCGCCGGTGGGCGGGCGGAAGTCGTAGGGAATGCCGTGCCAGGTGCCCTGCAGGCGCGACTCCCCTTCGGGGGCCTCATCGGCGGCCAGCGGCGCGGCGAACGCGGGGATACCCGCGACGGCCGTGGCGAACGCCTCCGGCGTCATGTCCGGCTCCACGGCGGCGTACATCGAGCCGAGCATGTCGTCGCGAACCACCCCGCGGTACTCCGGTGGCAGGTGCGCCACGGAGGCGTCCAGCCAGCGGCGGGCCGCCTGCGCGGTGGCGGGGCTCAGGTCGTCCAGGGAGCGGATCATCGGTTCTCCTTCACCAGGGTGTCGACGGCGGCGCGGACCGCCCGCCATGCGTCGTGCAGATCGGCGTATGCGGCCCGGCCCTGCACCGTGAGGGCGTAGTACTTGCGGGGCGGCCCCACCGGCGACTCGCGCCAACTGGAGTCGATCAACCCCGCCTTCAGCAGGCGGGCCAGCAGCGGGTAGACCGTGCCCGAGGTGAGCGCCAGCGCAGGCTGGGCTCCCAACTCCTCGACGATCTGGGAGCCGTAGCGCTCCCCGTCTGCCAGCAGGGCCAGGACGGCGAGCTCGACGACGCCCTTGCGGATCTGGGCGGTGCGTTGCTCATTCACCACTTCAGGGTATCGCCAGGTACCTTGCTTCACAAGCATCCCGGTTGCACAAGCGACCGCGGACGATCGCTCCCGCGTCCGCCTAGGCTGGCCCCACGCCCGCGCGACCGTGCCCGGGGCGGGAAGGAGCCAGCCATGAGCGACATCGAGGAGCGCCTGGCCCACGCCTTCCCCCCACTGGGCCTGCGCGTGACCGCCGGCCCCCTGGAACTGCGCAGCATCGGCGCCGAGGAGGTCCTCACGCTGGTCGACGTCGCACGCGACGGCGTGCACGACCACGAGACGATGCCGTTCTCGTTCCCCTGGACCGACGCCTCCGACGCCGACCTCCCCTCTCACTACCTGCAATGGTGGTGGCGGACGCTGGCCACCTTCAGCGTCGACGCGTGGGAGCTCAACCTGTGCGTCCTATGGGAGGGCAGCGTGGTCGGCGTCCAGGGGGTCGCCACCCGCGATTTCCCGACGCTGCGATTCGGGGAAACGGGCTCGTGGCTGGGACGCCGCTTCCAGGGCCGCGGCATCGGCACCGCGATGCGCCGGGCCTTCTGCGCGCTGCTCTTCGACGAACTCGGCTTCGAGTTCGTGACCTCGGCGGCGTTCACCGACAACCCCGCATCGATCCGGGTCTCGCAGAAGGTGGGTTACCGGGAGAACGGCCTGGACTGGCAGCACCCCCGCGACGCGCGGGGCACGCTGCAGCGCATGCTGCTGCTGCCCGAGGACCTGGTGCGCGGCGAGCCGATCACCGTCACTGGGGCGGAGGCGATGCGCCGCTTCGTCGGGATCGAGCCCTGACATCCGGGGTGCCGGCGCAGGCGCGAGGCGTCACCACCCGCCTGCGGCAAAGGATCAGCGGGCGTCCAGGACGCCGCGCGCGACCTCAGGATGATTGGTGATGAGGGCGTCCGCACCACACTCGGCGACCCGCAGCATGTCCTCGGCCTCGTTGACCGTCCACACGTTGACCTCCAGGCCGTTCTCGTGGCTGCGTTCCACCGTCTTGTGACGGGTCGCCGCCAGTGACGGGTGCAGCGCGGAGGCGCCCAGCTTCACCGCGTAGTTCCAGGGTCGCCACAGCGGTTCGGAGTACAGGACCCCCAGCGGCAGCCCCACCCCCGCCTCAGCGAGTCCCCGCAGGGAATTGTGGTCGAAGGACGACAGGATGATCCGGTCACGGAGCCCGAACCGGTCGATGAGGGCGACGACCCGTTCCTCCATGCCCTGGTAGGGGATCCGCGAGTTCTTCAACTCGACGTTCAGCCGGACGTCAGCCCCCGCCACCAGCCCGAACAGCTCTTCCAGGGTCGGGATCCGCACCCCGGCGAACCCTTCCCGTCCGGCGCTGGCATCGAGTCGCTTGAGGTCTTCCAGGCTGTGGTCGGCGACCCAGCCGTTGCCGTTGGTCGTCCGCTCCAGGGTCTCGTCATGGATGACGACGACGTAGTCGTCGCGCGTCAACTGGACGTCGAATTCCAGACCGTCGGCACCCTGCTCGATCGCCATCTCGAACGCCGGGAGGGTGTTTTCCGGCGCCGATCCGCTCGCGCCCCGATGGGCCCAGACCTTGGTCACGGCACCCATCGTGGCACGCCCACCGACGTTCTCCGAGTCTCGCCCGAACCCCGGCGCGACCCGACCCTCACCACCGGAGGGTGCCTCGCGCCGCCGCCTCAGGACGACGCCGCCGGGTCGCGCACCCCTGCCCCGGCCGGGCGACGCGTGGGACGAGTCGCGCCCCGGTCGGTCAGCCGAGCGCGACCTGCACCGCCGCGGAGTCCAGCGCACCACCGAACCGGGACGGGTGAAACTCCAGCACCGTGTGGCGGGCGAGCCCCCTGGACGCGAAGGGGTCCCCGGCGAGCGCCTCCTCGACCTCCGGGCGGTCACCGGCAGCGAAGATCAGCCCGCCCGTGCGTGGTTCGCGACGCCCCGAAGCGAGGAACAGCCCGCTGCCGTAGTGCTGATCCAGCCAGGCCACATGGTCAGGCAGGGCAGCATCGATGTCGGCCAAATCAGCAACATAGTCAAGGATCACCACGAACATGCCACCCATGACAGCACTCCCTGCACCGTCACGGCCAGGCGGCACATGCAGCCACGCCACGAGTGCCCGATGACTCGCCGGGAAAGGGTCGCACCCGGAGGTACGGTGCCTGGGTGAGAGAAACCACTGCCATCGATCAACTGGCCGACGACTACACCCGCGCACTGCTCGAACGCAGCCCGCTGCTGGCCACCGAGCTCGGCGTCCCGGGCAGCGAACACCTCCTGGACGACCTGTCACCCGCAGGCGCCGCCTCGCAGGCCGACCTCGACCGCCGCACCCTCGCCGCGCTCGACGCCCTCACCCCGGTCGACGACACCGACGCCGTCACCGCCGCGTCGCTGCGCGACCGGCTCGGCCTCAACCTGGAGAGCTACGAGGCCGGGGACCACGAGCGCGACCTGAACAACATCGCCTCCCCCATCCAGGTCGTCCGCAACGTCTTCGACCTGATGGGCCAGGACACCGCCGAGGACTGGGCGAACATCGCCGGACGCATGGCCGCGCTCGCCCCCGCCCTCGCCGGGTACGCCGAAACGCTGCGCGCCGGCGTCCGGGCGGGACGCGTCGCTGCCCGCCGCCAGGTCGAGCTCGCGATCGAGGAGACCTCCGGGCTGGCCGACCCCGCCACCTCGTTCTTCACCGGTTTCGCTGCGGACGCCGTGGTCGACGGCGCTCCCGCGTCCGGCGAGCTCGCCGCGTCCCTGGCGCAGAGCGCGGCCGTCGCCCGGGAGGCCTACGGCACCTTGGCGGCGTTCCTGCGCGAGGAGGTCCTCCCCCACGCACCCGCCGCGGACGCCGTCGGGCGTGAGGCCTACCAGCGCGCGTCCCGGGTGTTCCTCGGCACCACCATCGACCTCGACGAGACCTACGCGTGGGGCGTGGAGGAACTGGCCCGGGTCACCGCCGAGCAGGAGGCACTCGCGCAGGAGATCGCCGGTCCGGGCGCGAGCGTCGCCGACGCCGTCGCCGTCCTGGACGCCGACCCGGCCCGCCAGATCGAGGGCACGGACGCCTTGCGCACCTGGATGCAGACCAAGGCGGATGAGGCCGTCGCCGAACTGGACGGCGTCCACTTCGACATCCCCGAGCCGCTGCGACGCATCGAAGCGATGATCGCGCCCACCCAGTCGGGCGGCATCTACTACACCCCGCCCACCGACGACTTCTCGCGTCCGGGCCGGATGTGGTGGAGCGTCCCGGCGGGGGTCACCACGTTCAACACGTGGCGGGAGTTGACGACCGTCTACCACGAGGGCGTGCCCGGGCATCACCTGCAGTTCGGGCAGGCCGTCTACAACTCAGCGGAGCTGAACCGCTGGCGGCGCGGCGTCCTGTGGCTGTCGGGCCACGGCGAGGGCTGGGCGTTGTACGCCGAACGCCTCATGGACGAGTTCGGCTACCTCACCGACGCGGGCGACCGGTTCGGCATGCTCGACTCGCAACGGCTGCGCGCCACCCGCGTCGTCGTCGACCTGGGCGTCCACCTGGGCAAGCCCGCCTTCGAGCAGTACGGCGGCGGCGTGTGGGACTACGACAAGGCGTGGGCCCTGCTGCAGGACAACGTCAACATGGACGAGGCGTCGCTGCGGTTCGAGCTCAACCGCTACATGGGGTGGCCCGGCCAGGCGATCAGCTACAAGGTCGGGCAGCGGCTGTGGGAGCAGATCCGTGCGGAGGCGTCCGCTCAGGCGAGCGCCCGCGGCGAGGAGTTCTCGCTGCGCGACTTCCACTCCCGCGCCCTGAAGCTGGGATCGGTTCCGTTGTCGGTGCTGCGCGACGCCCTGGTGAGCTGATCGACGGGCGCTCCGGCGGGCGTGCCCTGCCCGACCCTGCGGCGGGGGCACCTC
>NZ_DAIOIA010000035.1:0-25730 GCF_036744435.1 Propioniciclava sp.
GGACGCGCGAGTCGGCTCGCCTGGGCGCGCTGCGCGGGCGCCTGGTCGCTGGCGTCGCTGCGCTGCCCGACGTCCGGATCAACGGCGGCGACAGCGTCGGCCCGGCGATCCTCAATGCCACGTTCGCGGGTGCTCGCGCCGACGACCTGCTGCTCCTGCTGGACGCCGCCGGTGTGGACGCCTCGACCGGGTCTGCCTGCACCGCGGGGGTCCATCAGCCCAGCGAGGTGCTGCTGGCGATGGGCCGCAGCGAGGCGGACGCGTCGGCGTCGTTGCGGTTCTCCCTCGGCTGGACGAGTACCGACGCCGACGTGGACGCGGTGGTGGCGGCACTCCCGGAGGCGCTCGCCCGGGCGCGGGCGGCCGCAGCGCGGTGAACCGGACCGCCTAGACTCGGTGACCGGTCGCACGGGTCGGCCACGGGCGGGGAGGCACGATGCGGGTCTTGGTGGCGATGTCGGGGGGTGTGGACTCCTCCGTGGCGGCCGCGCGCATGGTCGCCGAGGGGCACGAGGTCGTCGGCGTCCACCTGGCGCTCAACCGCAATCCGCAGGCCTACCGGTCCGGGGCGCGCGGGTGTTGCTCGCTGGAGGACTCCCTCGATGCCCGCCGGGTCGCCGACACGCTCGGCATCCCGTTCTACGTGTGGGACCTGTCTGAGCGGTTCGCAGCCGACGTGGTCGATGATTTCGTCGCCGAGTACGCGGCTGGGCGGACGCCCAACCCCTGCCTGCGCTGCAACGAGAAGATCAAGTTCTCCGCCGTGCTCGAGCGCGGTCTCGCGCTGGGCTTCGACGCCGTCGCCACCGGGCACTACGCCCGGCTGGAGGGGGAGGGTGCTGCAGCGCGGCTGTGGCGGGCCGCGGATGCCGCCAAGGATCAGAGCTATGTGCTGGGGGTCCTGACCCATGCCCAGATTCGGCGTTCGCTGTTCCCGTTGTATGGGACCGTGAAGTCCGATGTGCGCGCCGAGGCCGAGGCGCTCGGGCTGCGCACCGCGCACAAGCCGGACAGCCATGACATCTGCTTCATTCCCGACGGCGACACCGCCGGTTTCCTGTCACGGGCGCTCGGCGAGCGCGCCGGGGAGATCGTCGACACGGCCGGCCGGGTCGTCGGCACCCACACCGGACACCATCAGTTCACCGTGGGGCAGCGGCGCGGCCTCCACCTGGGGGTGCCTGCGCGCGATGGCCGGCCCCGCTACGTGCTCGGGATCTCTCCGGTGACCAACACTGTCACGGTCGGCCCGCAGCAGGGGCTGGCGGTCACGCGCATCGAGGGCATCCGCCCGACCTGGGCCGTGCCGGAGCCGCGCCTGGGGCGCTGGCGCGGGCTGGTGCAGGTCCGTGCCCATGGTGCGCCGCTGCCGGCCATGATCGAGGCCCACCAGGACGCGGTCACCCTGACCCTGGACGAGCCCGCCTTCGGCATCGCGCCCGGGCAGGCCGCCGTGACCTACGACGGGGACCTGGTCGTGGGTGCCAGCACGATCGCGGCGGCACGATGATGCACACCTCCGGCCTGGGATCGCTCCCCGGTACGGACGTGGCCGGGGGCGTCCGATTCGCCCTCGAGGCAGCGAGCCTGCCGTGGTTGCCGGAGTTCCCTGCCCGCGGGCCCTGGGCGGGGATGATCGGGCGCACGCTCGGCATGCTGGAGGGGATCGGGGCCGCGCTGCTCGCCGGGGAATGGTCGCTGACGGCGATCCCCGGCGTGGACCAGCGGCGGGCCCGGGCCACGCTGCGCGACGACCTCGACGTGCTGGAGGAGAACGCGCAAGGACTGACCGGGCCGCTGCGGATCACCGCCACCGGGCCCTGGACGCTGGCGGCGACCACGCTCGCGCCCCGGGGCGGGCATGTGTTGAAGGATGCGTCTGCGCGGCGCGACCTCGCGCAGTCCCTTGCGGCGGGGCTGACGGACCTGCGCGCGCAGGTGGAGCGTCGACTGCCCGGGACCACGGCCACCCTGCAGATCGACGAACCGTTGCTGCCGGCCGTGCTGGGGGGCGACGTCCGCACAGAAAGCGGGTACGCCCGCTACACAGCCGTCGAGGCGGAGGAGGTCATCGGCGCGCTCGCAGGCCTGCACGGCGACGTGCTGCACTGCTGCGCCCCCGGGCTCGACCCCGCCATCGTCGTGGGGGAGCACGGTGCGGGTTTCCGCGGGCTCGCCCTCGACGAGGGGCTGCTGTCGCGGGCGGATCTCGACACGCTGGGGCCGCTGCTGGAGTCGGGGCGGGAGTTGTGGCTGGGGTGCGCCGACGCACGGACGCTGCGTGCCCCACACGCCGATGCCCTCACGGCGACGGTGCTGGGTGACCTGCGAGCCCTGGAATGGGGGCCGCGCGCTGCGACCGCCGTCGTGCTCACTCCGTCCTGCGGGTTGGCGTCCTGGCCGATCGATCAGATCGGGCCGCTGTTCGCCGCGTTGCGCACGGCCGCCGAGCGTCTCGAAGCCGAGCTGGCGCGCTAGCGGGACCGTCGGTGGCGCGCGGTAGGTTTCCTCCGTGACCGATCCCCGAGCCCGCCACGCCGAGTTGGCCGCCCTCATCAATGACGCGCGTTTCCAGTACTACGTGCTGGACAATCCGACGCTCACCGACGCGGGTTTCGACGCGATGATGGCCGAGCTCACTGCAATAGAGGAGGCGCTCCCGGAGCTCCGCACGCCCGACTCTCCCAGCCAGCAGGTGGGCGGTGCGGCCTCGGCGACGTTCGCCGAGGTCGAGCACTTGGTGCCGATGATGAGCCTGGACAACGCCTTTTCCACCGCCGAGGTGGAGCATTGGTTCTCCCGTCTCGGCGAGGTCTCCTCGTTGCTGTGCGAGGTCAAGATCGACGGGCTGGCACTCGACCTGGTCTACCGGGATCGGAGGCTCGCAGTGGCCGCCACCCGCGGCGACGGCCGGTTCGGTGAAGACGTCACCGCCAACGTCCTCACGATCGCCGACGTCCCGCAGACGCTGCCCGCCCACGCCCCTGATCTGCTCGAGGTGAGGGGGGAGGTGTTCATGCCGGCGTCGGCGTTCGCAGCGCTCAACGAGTCGCTCGTCGCCGCGGGCAAGGCGCAGTTCGCGAACCCCCGGAACTCCGCGGCGGGCTCCCTGCGGCAGAAGGATCCGCGCGTCACCGCCTCGCGACGCCTGCGGTTCTACTGCCACGGCATCGGCGCCAGCAGCGGGGCCCCGGTGGCCACCCAGTCACAGGCCTATGCTGCGCTGGCCGCCTGGGGGCTGCCGATCAGCCCCCACAACGAGGTGGTGCCCGGGCTGCCCGAGGCGCTGGCCTACATCGCGCGCCAGGAGACGCATCGTCACGACCTGGAGCACGAGATGGACGGCGTGGTGCTCAAGGTCGACGATCTCGCCCGGCAGGCCGAGTTGGGGTTCACGTCGCGGGCCCCGCGGTGGGCGATCGCGTTCAAGTACCCGCCCGAGGAGGTCAACACGAGGCTGGTGAGCATCGAGGTCAACACCGGCCGGACCGGCCGGGTGACTCCGTACGGTGTGATGGAGCCGGTCGTGGTGGCCGGCTCGACCGTCGCCATGGCGACGCTGCACAATGCCCATGAGGTGGCCCGCAAAGACGTCCGCCCCGGAGACACGGTGGTGCTGCGCAAGGCGGGCGACGTGATCCCCGAGATCGTCGGCCCGGTGCTGGCGCTGCGCCCGGCGGGGCTGCCCGCGTGGACGATGCCGACGCACTGCCCCAGCTGCGGGACGGCGCTGGTGGAGGTCCGCGAGGGGGACAAGGACCTCCGCTGCCCCAACACCCGCAGTTGCCCCAGCCAGTTGCGCGAACGGCTGTTCCACCTGGCTTCGCGTGCTGCCCTCGACATCGAGGTGCTGGGCTGGCAGGCGGCAGACGCCCTGCTGGCGTCCGGCTTGCTGACCGACGAGGGCGACCTGTTCGATCTGGGGCCAGAGGATCTCTCCCGGGCCGACTTCTTCACCCGGGTCGATCCCAAGACCAAGGAGCGGGTCCTGACGGCGAATGCCACCAAGCTGCTGGTCAACCTGGAGGCGGCCAAGCATCGCCCGTGGGCGAAGTTCCTCGTGGCGTTGTCGATCCGCCACATCGGCAAGGGGGTCGCCCCCACCGTGGCGCGCGCGTTCCCCAGCGTCGAGGCGCTCGGCGCCGCGACCGTGGAGGAGTTGGCGCAGGTGGAGGGGGTCGGCCCCACGCTGGCGGCCTCGGTGGTGGAGTGGTTTGCCGTCGACTGGCACCGCGCCATCGTCGCCAAGTGGGTGGCCGCCGGGGCCGTGCTCGCCGATCCGGCGCGTCCTGAAGAGGACGACCACCCCGACGTCGCGGACACGCTCGCCGGACTCACGGTCGTCGTGACGGGATCGGTCCCCGGCTACACGCGAGACGGTGCGAAGGAGGCCATCGCCGCACACGGAGGCAAGGCGGCAGGTTCGGTGTCGGGCAAGACGTCGGTGCTCGTGGCGGGTGAGTCGGGTGGGTCGAAGTACGCCAAGGCGGAAGCCCTCGGGGTGCCGATCCTGCCCGCGGAGCGGTTCACGGACCTCCTGGCCCGGGGGGCGGCCGCCTACCTCGGCGACGCCGTGACGGCCGAGTAGGCTGGTCGGCGTGGAGGGGCTCAACAGCGATCTGGACCTGAACGGCGACGTGTCGCCGCGTGTCATGCCCGTCGTCGGTGAATGGGGCCCCGTCGGGGTCCCCTCGACGCGGAGCAAGCAGCGCCAGTGGAAGCTCGTGATCCTGGCCGCCGTCGTGGCCGTCTTGGTCGTCTCGGCATTCGGCTACTTCGCCTACCTGCAGTTGCGCGGCTTCTGAGCTGCACGCCCGGCCGGGCATGCCCCGGCTCAGGCGTGCGGGGCAGGCGTCAGCGCAACGTGGTCGGTCGCCAGCATCGCGAGATGCCGCAGGCGCGCCACCTCAGAGGCCCGGAAGTCGGGGCCTGAGCGTCCCACCACCAGCACACAGGCGTCTCGGAGCGGAGCCACGACCGTCACCTGCTCACCCCAGCCGTCGCAGAAACCTGCCGGGAACTCGCTCGTGTGCGCGATCGCGACGTCTCCCAGCAACTCGCGGGCCAGCCCCTCGTCGGGGGCCAGCGACGTGCGGTGGTGGACGCCCCCGGTGGAGGTGTCCACGATCATCGCCCACGAGCAGTGGAACGCGGCGGGGGACAGATCGGCCAGCACTTCTCCCGCGGTGTCGGGGCTGGCGAGCATGGCGTCGAGCACGTCGACGTCGGCGGTCACGCTGCGGTTCTCGGGGTAGAACGACACCCACATCACCTCGACATCGTGCAGCGCGGCGCACGCGCTGACGAGCGTGTCGGGGCGCCCGCCGTCGGGCAGGCCCACCATGAAATCGTCGATGACCAGGCCGCCGCCCTTCTCGATGATCTCCACCGAGGCGATGTCGGCCTGGGCGTCACCGAGCGCCGAGGCGACCGTCCCCAGGGAACCGGGGCGGTCGGGCAGGATGACGCGCAACAGGTACATGGTCCCTTGATACCCGAGAGTGGGTGATCCTCCAAGGGGGCATCTCGGTCGCGTCACGCAGCCGTAACGCCCGGAGCCGTCGCGCAGCCGCGTGTCGTGCGGCCGCGGGGACGACGGTCGAGACGCTCTAGGATGGCCGGGTCGCCGATTCACACGTCAGGAGTGTTCGTGGCCTTGTCCACCGAGGAGGTCGCCCGGCTCGCCGGGTTGGCCCGCATCACCGTTTCCGCCGAGGAGCTGGCCACCATCGCGCCGCAACTCGACATCATCCTCGACGCCGTGGCTTCGGTCTCCGAGGTCGCTGGCGAGGACGTGGCGCCGATGTCGCACGCGTTGCCCTTGACGAATGTGTTCCGTGACGATCAGGTCCGCCCCGGGCTGACCCGCGAGCAGGCGCTCGCGATGGCGCCCGCCGTGGAGGACGACCGGTTCCGCGTGCCGCGCATCCTCGGGGAGGAAGCATGAGCGACGTGCTGCGGTTGACCGCCGCCGACCTGGGCGAGAAGATCGCCGCCCGCGAACTGACCGCGGTGGCCGTCGCCCAGGCGTTCCTCGACCAGATCGCCCGCAACGACGACGCCGTCCATGCCTTCCTGCACGTGGACGCCGAGGGCGCCCTTGCGCAGGCGGCCGCCGTGGACGCGCGCCTCGACGCCGGGGAGAAGCTCGGTCCGCTGGCGGGCGTCCCGCTCGCCTTGAAAGACCTGTTCACCCAGGAGGGGGTGCCCACCACGGCAG
Organism: Propioniciclava sp.; assembly: GCF_036744435.1. Taxonomy (NCBI): domain Bacteria; kingdom Bacillati; phylum Actinomycetota; class Actinomycetes; order Propionibacteriales; family Propionibacteriaceae; genus Propioniciclava; species Propioniciclava sp. The sequence goes on from NZ_DAIOIA010000035.1 coordinate 6,221, forward strand.
GGTCCAGGATCCTGGAGGGATGGCGTCCCCCGTACGGTGCGACGGTGACGCGACGCCTGCTGGAGGCGGGCATCGTGATCTTGGGCAAGACCAACCTCGACGAGTTCGCGATGGGGTCCTCCACCGAGAACTCCGCGTTCGGGCCCACCCACAACCCGTGGGATCTGGACCGCATCCCCGGCGGGTCGGGCGGGGGATCCTCGGCGTCCCTGGCGTCATTCGAGGCCCCGCTGGCGATCGGCACCGACACCGGAGGCTCGATCCGTCAGCCCGCATCGGTCACCGGCACGGTCGGCGTCAAGCCCACGTATGGCGGCACGTCCCGCTACGGGGTCATCGCGATGGCCTCCAGCCTCGATCAGCCCGGGCCGTGTGCGCGCACGGTACTGGATGCCGCGCTGCTGCACGAGGTGATCGCCGGGCATGACCCGCTCGACTCCACCTCCATCGACGCGCTCGTCCCTCCCGTGGTGGAGGCGGCGCGCTCCGGCGACGTGTCGGGGATGCGCATCGGCGTCGTCACGGAGTTGGGTGGCGAAGGCTACGCCCCGGGCGTCGAGCAACGGTTCACCGAGGCGCTCGCGCTGCTGCGCGAGGCCGGGGCGGAGATCGTGGAGGTTTCCTGCCCGCACTTCACCTACGCCCTGGGCGCCTACTACCTGATCATGCCCAGCGAGGTCAGTTCCAATCTGGCCCGCTACGACGGCATGCGCTACGGCCTGCGGGTCGGCGACGACGGCACGCGCGGCACCGAGGAGGTCATGGCGGCGACCCGGGAGGCGGGCTTCGGCGCCGAGGTGAAGCGCCGCATCATCCTGGGCACCTACGCGCTCAGCTCGGGCTATTACGACGCCTTCTACGGTTCGGCACAGAAGGTGCGACGTCTGATCGCCGACGACTTCGACGCGGCCTTCGCCCAGGTCGACGTGCTGGTCTCCCCGTCGACGCCGACGACCGCGTTCCGGCTGGGGGAGCGGATCGACGATCCGCTGGCCATGTACAAGTCGGACCTGTGCACCATCCCCTCCAACATGGCGGGCAACGCGTCGGGTTCCTTCCCGGCGGGGCTGGCGCCCGAGGACGGCCTCCCGGTCGGCTTCCAGGTGATGGCGCCGCCCCTGGCCGACGATCGGGTCTACCGGGTCGGTGCGGCGCTCGAGCGCGCACTGGCCGCGCGCGACGGCGGCGTCCTCACCGATCGGATCGCGGCACGCTGGGTGCCGCAGACGCAGGAGGCCTGAGCGATGGCAGAGCTGATGGACTACGACGAGGTGCTCGCATCCTTCGACCCGACGCTTGGTTTGGAGGTGCACGTCGAGCTGAACACGGCGACGAAGATGTTCTGCGGCTGCGACAACTCCCCAGGTGGCGAGCCCAACACGAAGGTGTGCCCGGTCTGCCTGGGCCTGCCCGGATCGCTGCCGGTCGTGAACGGCCGCGCGGTGGAGTCGGCGATCCGGATCGGGCTGGCGCTGGGCTGCTCGATCGCCCCCTGGAGCCGGTTCGCGCGCAAGAACTACTTCTACCCCGACATGACCAAGGACTTCCAGACCTCCCAGTACGACGAGCCGATCTGCTTCGACGGGCACGTCGACCTGGTGGTCGACGGGACGACCTACGGGATCGAGATCGAACGCGTCCACATGGAGGAGGATGCAGGCAAGCTCACCCATGCGGGTGCCAGCGGCCGCATCCAGGACGCCGACTACAGCCTCGTGGACTACAACCGCGCCGGGACGCCGCTGATGGAGATCGTCACCAAGCCGATCGGCGGCCTGGGGGCGCACACCCCGGAGGTGGGGCGGGCCTATCTGGCTCACCTGCGTGACCTCATGCTGGCGCTGGGTGTTTCCGATGCTCGCATGGAGTCCGGGAACCTGCGCTGCGACGTCAACATCTCGCTGGCACCCTCGGGCGCCACGGAACTCGGCAAGCGCACCGAGACCAAGAACGTGAACTCGCTGCGGGCCGTGGAGGACGCGCTGCGGTACGAGATCCGGCGGCAGGGCGCGTTGCTCAGCGCTGGGGGTGCGGTGACCCAAGAGACCCGGCACTGGAACGAGCAGGGCTGGACGAGCCCCGGCCGTTCCAAGGAGCAGGCCGAGGATTACCGCTACTTCCCCGAGCCGGACCTGGTCCCGGTCGCCCCCAGCGCGGCGTGGGTCGAGGAGTTGCGCGCCACGCTCCCGGAGCCTCCCGCCCAACGGCGGACCCGATTGCAGGCCGACTGGGGGTTCACCGACCTGGAGATGCGCGACGTCGTGGGCACCGCCGGATCCCTGGATCTGATCGACGCCACGGTGGCCGCGGGCGCGTCGGCGTCCTCGGCGCGCAAGTGGTGGCTCGGCGAGCTGGCGCGGCGGGCCAACGAGTCCGGCAGTGACCTCGCCGGCCTGCCGATCACCCCCGCGCAGGTGGCCCGCGTCCAGGAACTCGTCGAAGCCGGGACGCTGAGCGATAAGCTCGCCCGCTCCGCGTTGGAGGGGGTGCTCGCCGGGGAGGGGGGCCCGGACGCCGTCGTGGCCGCACGCGGGCTCGCCGTGGTCTCCGATGACGCGGCGCTCGGCCAGGCCGTCGACGCCGTCATCGCCGCCCAGCCGGAGGTCGCCGACAAGATCCGGGACGGGAAGGTGCAGGCGGCCGGGGCTCTGATCGGCGCGGTGATGAAGGCGATGCGCGGGCAGGCGGACGCGGCCCGCGTCCGGGAACTGATCCTGCAGCGTCTGGCCTGACATGCGGGTGCAACAGCCGCGGCTGGCCGACTGGGTGCTCGTCGTCGTGACGGTGGGCCTGCAGCTCTGGGCCCTCTACGCGCCGAGCCTGCCCGATCTGGGCACCTCCTGGGTGCCGTTCGCCGACAAGATCGGCCACGTCATCGTCTTCGCCCTGGCGACGTGGGCCCTGTTGCGGGTCCTGGATCTGCGCCTGGTGATGGTGCTGATGGCGATCCAGCTCGTGGTCAGCGAGGTCGTGCAGGGCCTGTTCCTGCCCGGCCGTTCGGGTGACGTCTGGGATGCCGCCGCCGACGCGCTCGGCATCGCTGTGGGCTGGTGGACGTGGCGCACGGCAACCGGCGAGGACAGCGACGGCAACACCAAGGCGGGAACGGGCCCCGAGGCCTAAGCTGGCAACACCGTTGCCTGCAACCGTCGAAAGGTCGTTGATGGAACTCCGCGAAGATGCTCAGTGGTCCCTGGTCGTGCCCACCTCGATGGGGGTGCGGATCACCCCGGAGAACCGGGCTCCCGTGCACACCAGCGACCGGTTCTTCCTGCAGGCCACCAGTGCCGAGACGAATGTGGCGACCGTCGTGTCCTACCTCGGCGAACCCGCGAAGGTGCTGACCGCCTTCGTCGAAGGCTCTCCGATCTCCGCCCTGATCAAGGCGGATCTGCGCAAGCGCAATCTGGCCTATGAGGGTAAGGAGTTCCCCCAGGGGGACGCCTGGGGGTACCGCCACCAGTTCAACATCGCCGACTCCGGCTTCGGCGGACGCGCCCCGCGCGTGTGGAACGACCGGGCGGGCGAAGTCGGCCGCGACCTGGCGCTGGACCAGTTCGACCTCGATCGTCTCTTCGGCGACGAGGGCGTCAAGATCCTTCACCTGTCCGGCCTGATCGCCGCGCTGAGCCCCTCCACGTCGGCGTTCTGCGTGGCGCTGGCCAAGGCGGCGAAGGCGCACGGCACGGCGGTGGCGATGGATCTGAACTACCGCGCCACGTTCTGGAAGGGCCGCGAGGAGGAACTGTCCGCCGCGTTCCATGAGATCGCCGAGAACTGCGACATCCTCTACGGCAACGAGGAGGACTTCCAGCTCTGCCTGGGCATCGAGGGCCCCGAGGCCGGCGGCGACTCCATCGATGCGAAGATCGAAGACTTCAAGGCCATGATCGGCCGGATCAAGGACGCCTACCCGAACGCTCACTGGATCGGCACCTCGCTGCGTGAGGTCGAGAGCGCCAACCGCCACCAGTGGGGCATCCTGCTGTGGAACGACGGTGAGTTCTACCTGGCCCCCCTGCGTCCCATCGACGTCATCGACCGCATCGGCGGCGGCGACGGGTCTGTCGGCGGGGTGCTGTACGGCATCCTGCAGGGCTGGGGGGTGGAGCAGTGCGCTCAGTTCGGCTGGGCGACGGGCGCGCTGGCCGCGACCTCCCTGTTCGACTACGGCATGCCCGCCGACGAGAAGCAGGTCTGGGACATGTGGAAGGGCAACGCGCGCGTGCAGCGTTGATCCTGGTCCCGACGCCGCCTCCCACTCGCGGGGGGCGGCGTCGTCACATGTGACGCGTGGAGCGCAACCGCCGTCGCACGAGGAACGCGTGGACCCAGCTCAGGACGGCGCCAATGAGCTGCAGCCCGATCGCCACAGACCCGCCGACCAACACGAAGGTCGGGGCTTCGGGGATCCCGGCCGCCGCACCCACGATCGCGGCCAGGAAGCCCACGGTCACCAGCAGCCACCCGGCGGCGACGAGCCCGAGCCAGGCCGTGGCGACCGGGTTGCGCCGGGGGTAGCCGCGGAGGAATCCCGCTCCCTGCCGGGGCAGGGCATCGCGTAGCCCACGCAACCCGCGCGCACTCAGCCACCACAGCAACAGGACCGCCAGGCCGAGGCAGCATCCGGCCGCCACGGTGGCCGGCCAGGGATTGGGGGCGGTCGCTCCCCACGCCGCGGCGAGCAGCATGTTGATCACGAAGAACAGCAGCAGGCTCACCCGATGCAGCCGCAACGTGATCTGGGTGATCATCACGTCGAGCACCCCCACGGTGAACTTAGCGCCGCGGGTCCCGGCGAGCACATCGGCCATCATCTTGGCGCCGGCGTCGCGGTCACCCGACTTGACCGTGAGCGTCGCCAGGTTCTGCAAGGCCATCATGTGTGCGGGATTGCGTTCGAGCGCCGCACGATAGGCGGCGATGGCCACAGCGGGGCGGCGTTCGTGCAGCACATACCCCATGGCGAAGTGGCCGTCAGGGTTCGACGGATCCAGCTCGACGGCAGTCTGGGCCCAGCGCTCCGCCTCGGCGTGCTTGCGCAGGTCCGACAGGGCTTGGGCGCCGGTGTGATAGGCATCCACCAGGGTGGGGTCCAGCGCGATGGCGTTGCGGGCGGCCGCCACAGCCTGGCGTGACCGCGAGGAGTACTGGAACGCGTTGGCGAGCATCAGTTGGGCGACCGGCAGGCTGGGGTCGGCCCGGACGGCCTCCTGCGCCGTCCGCACAGCCTCGGCCACATGACCGAGTTGGAGATGTGCGCTCGTCATCAACGCGTAGATCCGCGCGGCCAGCGGTGGGGCGGTGGTGAGGAGCGCCCCCAGTACTTCGAGGGCCTGCTCTGGGCGGTTCAGGTCAATCAACTCGGCGGCCCGGCGCAACTGCGCGGTGGCCTGATCCTGGTTCACAGCAGCTTGTGGCGCTGCATGTAGGAACGCAGGGCGTCGTACTCGCCGGTGCGATCGGAGTACTCCACGACGTTGCGCGCGGTGTCGAACCACGGACCCGCCGAGGGCCGGACCTCGCGGCGGGCCGACTGCAGGTCCCGCATGGTGATCGGGCGGGCCCGGCCGGTGCGGATGCTGTCCATCATCGCCTTCTCCGCGGCGCTCTCGGCGAGGTGGGCCAGGTCGGCTCCGGTGAAACCCTCGGTCTGGCGCGCCACTGCCACCAGGTCCAGCCGTTCGGTGGGGCGCTCGCCCAGCGCATGCTCCAGGATCGCGCGGCGGGCCGGCTCGTCGGGCGGCAGCACCAACACGGTGCGGTCCAGGCGCCCGGGACGCCGCAGGGCCGGGTCGATATCCCACGGGGTGTTGGTCGCTCCGAGAACGTAGACCCCTTCGTTGTCGCTGCCGATGCCGTCGAGCTCGGACAGGAGCTGGTTGACGACGCCTCGGGTCGCCGAGTGCCGGGTCTGGCTGCGCTTTTGCCCGATGGCGTCGATCTCGTCGAGGAAGACGACACAAGGAGTCCGGGCTCGCGCGGCCTCGAAGATCCCGTGCAGGTTCGCCTCGGAGTTGCCCACGTACATGTCCAGGACGTCGGTGAGCGTCACGTTGATGAAGCGCGCGCCCATCTCCCCGGCGACCGCCCGGGCGATGAACGTCTTGCCGCAGCCAGGCGGGCCGTAGAGGAGCAGGCCACCGCGGAGGCTCTTGCCGTACATGGCGCGGAGCTCCGGGTTGCGCATCGGGGCCAGGAACGACACCTCCAGGCGATCCTTCACCTCCTGCAGACCGCCCACGTCCGCCAGCGTGACGTCGGGGTCCTCGACATTCCACACGTCTTGGTCGGCGGGCTCATCGCCGCCGTGAGGCAAGGGTTCGGCGACGCCTCCGACCTCGTCGCCCGATGCCACGGCGTCACTGAGTTGGTGAGCGGCCCGATCCCATTCGTCATCGTCGGCGGTGCTGCTGGGGACCGGTGCCTGGGATTGTGCGGGTTCGGCAGGGTCGACGGATCCCGCTGGGATGATGGTCTCCGTTGGGCCGACGGGGTGCGTGGGTTCGACGGTGTTCGCTGGTTCGAGGGGGTCACCCTGAGCGACAGAGGCGGAGGGTGCGACCGCCGTGGTGGCGCCAAGGGCGCGGGCCATGGCCGCCAGCGCGTCCTCGGCTCCCGGGTCGCGCTGCAGCACGGCCGCGATCTGGGCGATCGCCTCGCCGCTGTGCCCCTGGGCGAGCAGCAACTCGGCAACGTGGAGGCGCAGGGGGAGGTCCTCGGGTGACGCGTCGATCGCGCGGAGCAGGGACTCGATCAGGGGGTTCGGCACGGCATTCATCCTCAACACGGCGGATTAGGGGGGTGGCGGCGGGCTCACAACCCGTGATGCCGACCGTACAGCTCGGCGACAGCGGTTGCGTCCCCGATCGCCTCCACTTCGGCGACCGACATCCGGCCGAAGGCGAACAGCAGCAGCTCGGAGGGGCGGCCCACCAGGGTGATCGTGGTCGCGCCAGGCAGGACGCGGAGCCGCTCATCCGTATCGGTGCGTTCCAGGACGATGCCGCTGGGGGCGTCGCGCAGCAGCATCTTCGCCATCGAGACCAGGCTGCGGGCCACGTGGTTCTCGAAGGCGGATGTCGTCTCCCGGGGACCCTGGCCGTTGGCGCGCCGGACGTCCTCGCCGTGGATGAAGTACTCGCCGGTGTTGGCAAGCTCATCGACACCGGGCAACGCGAACGCCGACGGCGGCAGCGGCCCCCGGCGAATGTGCTCGACGAGCTCGCCGTAGCCCCACCGGCGCAGCACCCGGTCGGTACGGGCGCGTGTCAGGCCGCCCAGGGCCGGGAGGAACATGCCCGGCGTCGCCAGCGGGTCGTTCTCGCGCAGCCACACGTGGGCGGCCAGATCGTGGGCGTTCCAGCCGGCACACAGCGTCGGCGCATCCGGGGCGACGGCGTCGAGCGCGTCGCACATGGCCGTCCGTTCCAGCTTCGCGAATCCCATGCCCGAAGCCTAGTCGGGAACCGTCGATGCGGCCACGGCGGGTTCGGCGGACCGCCCGCCAGCGCGGCGCGGCAGCGTGGAACAATGGGGGGCATGTCCCACACGCTCGATCCGGTCATTGCCGGTGCCCTCAAGCGCAACGAGGCTGGCCTGGTGGCTGCCGTCGTGCAGGACGCCACCACGGGCGAGGTGCTGATGCAGGCGTGGATGAACGACGAGGCGCTCGCCCAGACTCTCGATACCCGTGAGGCGACCTACTGGTCGCGGTCGCGCTCGGAGCTGTGGGTCAAGGGCGCCACCAGCGGACACACCCAGCATGTGCGTCGCGTCCAGCTCGACTGTGACGGCGACACGGTGCTGTTGCGCGTGGACCAAGTCGGCGGGGCCTGCCACACGGGGGATCGCACCTGTTTCGACGCCCGCGAGTTGCTCGGGGAGGACGCGTGAGCGTCCCGATCACCCCCGACCTGGCGGGGTTCGCCGAGGCTGCCGCCGACGGACGCCGCGTGATCAGCGTCTGGACGCGGCTGCTGGCCGACGACCTGACCCCCATCGGGCTCTATCACCGGTTGTGCGGGGAACGCGAGAACACGTTCTTGCTGGAGTCCGCCGAGGCTGGGGTGTTCTCCCGGTACTCGATCGTCGGGGTCAATTCCGCTGCCGTGCTCTACGAAGAGGGCGGGCAGGCCCGCTGGGCAGGCCGCCCGCTCGCCGGGCTCCCCGACGGTGGCGACCCCCTGGCGGCGCTGGCTGCGACGCTGGAACGGCTGCACACCCCCCTCGACCCAGCGCTGCCGCCGCTGAGCTCGGGCATGGTGGGCTATCTCGGGTACGACATCGTGCGTCGCCTGGAGAAGCTGCCCGACGCCAACCCCGACGATCTGGGGATCCCCGAACTGGTCATGATGCTGGCCTCCGATCTGGCGGTGCTCGACCATCACACCCGGCAGGTGTGGCTCATCGCGAACGCGATCAACTTCGACGACAGCCCAGAGCGGCTCGAGGCCGCCCACGCGGACGCCGTCGCCCGCGTGGAGGCCATGGTGGCACGGCTGTCCGAGCCGGCCGAGTCGCTGCTGGCCTTGCCACCGGTCGAGCCCGACACGGTGCCCTTTACCCGGCAGCGCAGCGAGGCCGAATTCGCTGCCGCGGTGCGGGAGGCCGTCGAGGACATCAAGTCCGGCGAGGCCTTCCAGATCGTCGTCTCGCAGCGCTTCGAGGCGCCCTGCGACGCCGACGCGCTCGACGTGTATCGCGTGCTGCGGCTGGGCAACCCCAGCCCGTACCTGTATCTGCTGCGTCTGGAGGGGCTCAGCATCGTGGGCTCCAGCCCGGAGGCGCTCGTCACGGTCGCAGACCGACACGTGCTCACCCACCCCATCGCGGGCTCCCAACCGCGGGGGGCGACGCCGCAGCAGGACGCCGAGAACGAGGCCCGCCTGCGGTCGGACCCCAAGGAACGTGCCGAACACCTCATGCTCGTCGACCTGGGACGCAACGATCTGGGGCGGGTGTGCGTCCCGGGAACGGTGACGGTGGTCGAGTTCATGCAGGTGCGCCGCTACAGCCACATCATGCATCTGGAGTCGACCGTGACCGGGACGCTGAGTCCCGGACGCACCGCGCTCGAGGCCACCTTGTCGTGTTTCCCCGCGGGAACCCTGTCGGGCGCCCCCAAAGTCAGGGCGATGGAGATCATCGACCGTCTGGAGACCTCCCGCCGCGGGCTGTATGGCGGGGTGGTCGGCTACTTCGACTTCGCGGGGAACTCCGATGTGGCCATCGCGATCCGCACCGCGGTGCTGAAGGGCGGGCGCGCCTTTGTCCAGGCAGGCGGCGGGATCGTCGCCGACTCGGTTCCCGCGTCCGAGGACCTCGAGTCACGCAACAAGGCCGCGGCCGCCCTGCGCGCCGTCGCGGTGGCCGCCCAGGTGCGGCGGCTGGGCGATGCGGGTTGACCCGCGGGCCGCGGTGGCCGTGGCTGCGCTGGCCGGGCTGGGAGCGGGCCAGGCCGGGTGGTGGACGGCGACAACGACCGGTCTGACCGGGACGCTGAGCACCGTCGAGGTGTCCGGGACGTCGGGCACCGGCGGGCTGGCGTCTGCCCTGCCTGCGGTCGCGCTGGCGGCGGTCTTGGCGACGCTGATGCTGGGCCGTGTCGGTCTGCGGGTGATGGCGGTGTCCATGGCGGCCGCCGGGATCGGCATGGCCGTCGTCGGTTTCGGCTCACCCGCCCCCGTCGCCGAAGCCGTCGCTGATGCCAGCCAACTGGGGATCAGCGCGCTGACGGACCCGGTCGCCACCGTCTGGCCGATCCTCTTCGGGGCGGCCGGAGTGCTGCTCGCTCTCGCCTCGACGTGGCTGCTGCTGCGACCGCCTCAGCGCAGGCCCGCTCGTTCGCGGAGCGCGGCGGACGTGACAGACCCGCTCGCGGCTTGGAAAGCTATGGATGCGGGGGTGGACCCCACGACCAAGGACGCCGACGGGGACGCGCATCCCCTGCGGCGGGAAGGAGAGCTGGCATGACCGCGCACGAGGAGAAGTACCATCACGGTAGGTCGCCCGCAGGCTGGGCCAGCTCCGTCATCGCGATCATCGGGGCCCTGGTGGGGACCGTCGGCTTCCTGATGAACATCAGTTGGCCCGTCGTCATTGTTGGGTTCGCGCTGCTGATCGTTGCGCCGATCGTCGGCGGGACGCTGCGCAAGATGGGTTACGGAACGGAGTAGTCAACGATGGGTGTCCTCGACGACATCGTGGTGGGGGTGCGCGAGGACCTCGCCGAGCGTCAGGCTCGGGTGGCCTTGGCGCGTCTGGAGGAGCAGGTGGCCGGGATGCCCGCGCCGCGCGATCTGCTCGCGGCGCTGGGGGTTCCCGGGCTGTCGCTGATCGCGGAGGTCAAGCGCAGTTCGCCCTCCAAGGGTGCGCTGGCGGACATCCCCGATCCCGCCGCGCTAGCGAAGGCCTACGCGGCAGGCGGGGCAACCGCCGTGTCCGTTCTCACGGAGCGTCGCCGCTTCGGTGGCGACCTGTCCGACCTGGCTGCGGTCCGCGCCGCCGTCGACGTGGGCGTGCTGCGCAAGGATTTCGTGGTGACCGACTACCAGGTCTGGGAGACGCGGGCGGCGGGAGCCGACCTGCTGCTGCTGATCGTCGCCGCGCTGAGCGACGCCGACCTGGCCCGGCTGTACGCCCTCGCGACCCGATTGGGACTCACCGTCCTGGTCGAGGTGCACACCGCCGATGAGGTCCGGCGAGCAGTTGACCTGGGGGCGGGCCTGATCGGTGTCAACAACCGCGACCTGCACACCCTCGACGTCGACATCGCCCAGTTCGAGTCCTTGTCGGCGCTCATTCCCGCCGACAAGGTCACGGTGGCGGAGTCCGGGCTGTTGAGCGTCGACGATGTGGCGCGCGTCGCCGCAGCCGGGGCCGACGCGGTCCTCGTCGGGGAGGCGCTGGTCAAGGACGGCGACCCGAGCCGGGCCGTCGCACAGTTCATCGCGGCGGGTACCGCCGCCCAGAAGGGGAAGTGATCGCGTGAGCGCACCGGAACGGCTGCCCGACAAGGCGGGCCACTACGGCATTTTCGGAGGACAGTTCGTGCCGGAGGCCCTGCACAAGGCGCTGACCGAACTGGACGCCGCGTTCGATCAGGCGATGGCCGACCCGGCCTTCATCGCGGAACTGGACACGCTGCGACGCGAGTACTCCGGGCGTCCGACCCCGGTCACCGACTTGCCGCGACTCTCCCGGCACGCGGGACGAGCCAGGCTGGTCGCCAAGCGTGAGGACCTCAACCACACCGGCTCGCACAAGATCAACAACGTGCTGGGACAGGCGTTGCTGACCAAGCGGATGGGCAAGACCCGCGTCATCGCCGAGACGGGGGCGGGACAGCACGGTGTCGCGACCGCGACGGCGGCCGCCCTGCTCGGGCTGGAGTGCCGCGTCTACATGGGCAAGGTCGACACGGACCGGCAAGCCCTCAACGTGGCGCGCATGCAGCTCCTGGGTGCAGAGGTCATCGCCGTCGAGTCGGGCTCGGCGACGCTGAAGGACGCGATGAACGAGGCCATGCGCAACTGGGTCTCCACCGTCGAGAACACCCACTACCTGATCGGCACCGTCGCCGGACCCGCCCCGTTCCCGCGGATGGTGCGTGAGTTCCAGCGTGTGATCTCCACCGAGGCCCGCGCCCAGATCCTCGAACGGTACGGCGAGCTTCCCTACGCGGTCGCGGCCTGCGTGGGCGGGGGATCGAACGCCATGGGCATGTTCGCCGACTTCATCGACGATCCTGCGGTCGGCCTGTTCGGCTTCGAGGCCGAGGGGGACGGGATCGCCACCGGACGGCACGCGGCCTCCATCACGGGTGGCGGTATCGGCGTCCTGCACGGCATGCGCACCTACGTGCTCCAAGACGAGGACGGCCAAACCATCGAGTCGCATTCCATCTCGGCCGGGCTGGACTACCCCGGGGTGGGCCCCGAGCACGCCTGGCTTGCATCCACGGGCCGCGCGCACTACGAGCCGGTCACCGACGTCGAGGCCATGGACGCCTTCGAGCTCATCACCAAGACCGAGGGGATCCTCCCCGCCATCGAGTCCGCTCACGGCGTCGCTGGTGCGCTCCGGCTCGGCCGCCGCCTGGCGCTGGAGCAGCCCGATCTGGAGCCGCTGATCTGCGTGTGCCTCTCGGGCCGCGGCGACAAGGATGTGAGCACCGCACTGGACTGGTTCGGGCTCGACGGAACCCCCGACGAGACGGTGGGGGGCTTCTGATGACGTTCACGAACCCCGGCCACTCCGGGCGCGCGTTCCTGGCGGCCAAGGAACAGGGCCGGGCCGCGCTCGTGGGCTACCTGCCCGTCGGCTACCCCGACGTGGCCACCTCCCTGGGGGCGCTGGCGGCACTCTGCGGGAACGGTGAGACCCCCGGCGTCGACCTGGTCGAGATCGGCCTGCCGTACTCCGACCCCATGCTCGACGGTCCCGTGATCCAGCGGGCCGGCACGACCGCCCTGCGCCGTGGCGTGCGGACCCGCGACGTCTTCGCCGCGGTGGAGGCGGTCGCTGCGACCGGCACCCCTGCGGTCTGCATGACCTACTGGAGCCTGGTCGATCGTTACGGGGTCGACGCGTTCGCCCGCGACTTCGCCAACGCGGGCGGGGCGGGCCTGATCACGCCCGACCTCACCCCGGACGAGGCCCACGACTGGATGGTCGCCTCGGACGCCCATGACCTGGATCGCATCTTCCTGGTCGCCCCGAGCTCCACCGACGAGCGGATCCTCGCCACGACCGCCGCCTGCCGGGGCTGGGTGTACGCCACCGCGATCATGGGCGTGACCGGCATCCGGACCTCGACGAGTTCGGCCGCCCCCGAGCTGGTCGGGCGCATCCGGGAGCTGTCACCGCAGACCCTGATCGGCGTCGGGCTGGGCGTCAGCAATGGGGAGCAGGCCCGCGAGGTGGGCAGGTTCGCCGACGGCGTGATCGTCGGGTCTGCTCTGGTCAAGACCCTGCTGGACGCCGAAGATGCCGGGACCCCCGGCGACTTCGCCGCGCTGCGGGGCGTCGTCGCCGACCTCACCGAGGGCGTCGGGGCGCACGCATGAACCCGATCGCGTCCATCCCCAGCCCCCCGGTCAGCCAATTCAGTCTGGGGCCGTTCACGCTGCACATCTACGCGTTGTGCCTGCTGACCGGGATCGCGTTCGCGTGGTGGCTCGGGACGCGTCGCTGGGTCGCCCGCGGCGGGCGGGCGGAGACCTTCGAGACCATCGTGTTGTGGGCGATCCCCTCGGGGATCGTGGGGGCCCGTATCTACCATGTGGCAACGCATTGGGAGGACTACTTCGGTCCCGGCCGTAACCCGATCAGTGCCCTGTTCATCTGGGAGGGCGGGATTGCGATCTTCGGGTCCCTGCTGGGCGGGGCACTCGGCGCGATCATCGCCTGCCGCATCACCGGTGCCCGGCTGTCCTCCTTCGCCGACGCGCTGGCGCCCGGGCTGTTGGCGGCCCAGGGCATCGGACGCCTCGGCAACTGGTTCAACCAGGAGCTGTTCGGTGGCCCGGACTACGGCCCACTCGGGTTGGAGATCGACGTGGCGCACCGTCCCGTCGAATACCGTGACGTTGCGACCTTCCAGCCGACCTTCCTCTACGAGATGACCTGGAATCTGCTCGGTGCCGCGTTGCTGTTGTGGATCGACCGCCGGTTCAAGCTGGGGTGGGGGCGGCTGTTCTGCCTGTACATGCTGGTCTACGGCAGCGGCCGGTTCTGGATCGAGGGGATCCGCACCGACTTCAGTTACTACTTCGGCCCGCTGCGCACCAACCAGGTGACCGCCCTGATCATCGCCGTGGCGGGGCTGCTGCTGTTCGTGTTGCTCACGCGCCTGCGTCCGGGGCGCGAACCGTGGGTGGAGGGCCGAGGCGTCGGCGGTCCCGACCACGCCCCCGAGGATCCCGAGACGGCGACGTCTGCCGTGGAGGCGGCGTCCACGGGGTCCGACGGCACAGCAGGGTCCGAGGCGCCGGAGGAACCGCGGGCCGGGCCCGCCAATTGACGGGTCACCCTCCGGGTTGAGACGTCTTCGTCCAAATCTTGGACGCGCTCTTGTGGCGGTTGTGGACGGGAACGGCGTGTGCCTTATTGTTGCGCTGCGCACCATGCGGTGTGGCCAGGAAGGTCGTCCAAACAGGCGGCTGCCACAGAGCCCGCTGGAACGGAGACACAGATGAATCAGCTTTTTCCCCACCGCCCCGATGAGGGGCTGTACCGGCACGACTTCGAGCACGACGCCTGTGGCGTGGCGTTCGTCGCCCACCTGAGCGGCACGCCCACCCACGAGATCGTCGCGCAGGGCCTGCTGGCCCTGGAGAACCTCGACCATCGCGGCGCGACGGGTGCAGACGAGCGGGCCGGCGACGGTGCAGGCATGCTCCTGCAGGTCCCCGACGCCCTCTTCCGTGACACCGTCGACTTCTACCTGCCCCCCGAGGGCGAGTACGCCGCCGGGATCGCCTTCCTGCCCCAGGAGCGCGTCGCACGAGCGGCGGCCAAGCGGCAGATCGAATACCTGGCCATCGAAGAGGGCCTGCGGGTCATCGGATGGCGCGCGGTCCCGACCCACGACGACACGCTCAGCCCGATTTCGCGGGCCGTCATGCCGTACTTCGAGCAGCTCTTCGTCACCGGACGCCGCGGCACGAGCGGGATCGACCTCGACCGGGCGGTCTACCCGCTGCGTAAGCGGGCCGAGCACGAGGCCGGCGTCTACTTCGCCTCGTTGTCGGCGCGCACCGTCGTCTACAAGGGCATGCTCACCACCCAGCAGCTCGGCGAGGTCTTCGACGACCTCAGCGACGAGCGGACCGCCTCAGCGCTGGTGCTGGTGCACTCGCGGTTCTCGACCAACACCTTCCCCTCCTGGGAGCGTGCTCATCCCTACCGGCTGCTCGCCCACAACGGCGAGATCAACACGGTCAAGGGCAACCGCAACTGGATGCGGGCCCGTGAGGCGCTGCTCTCCACCGACCTGATCCCGGGCAATCTCGACCGGCTGTTCCCGATCTGCAACCCGGAGGGTTCCGACTCGGCGTCCTTCGACGAGGTGCTGGAACTGCTGCACCTGGGTGGCCGCTCCCTGCCCCACGCCGTGCTGATGATGATCCCCGAGGCGTGGGAGAACAACGCCGAGATGGATGCGGCGCGACGCGACTTCTACAGCTTCCACTCCTCGGTGATGGAGCCGTGGGACGGCCCCGCCGCTGTCTGCTTCACCGACGGCACCCAGATCGGCGCGACCCTGGACCGCAACGGCCTGCGTCCGGGGCGCTACTGGGTGACCGACGACGGCCTGGTCGTGTTCGCCTCCGAGGCGGGCGTCCTGCCGATCGAACCGGAGCGGATCGTCCAGAAGGGTCGGCTGCAGCCGGGCCGGATGCTCCTGGTCGACCTGGCCGAGCACCGGCTGATCAACGATGACGAGATCAAGTCCACGTTGGCGTCCGCCGAACCGTACGGCGACTGGATCGCCGAGCGTCTCGAGCTCAGCGACCTGCCCGAGCGGCAGCACGTCGTCCACAGCCACGCGTCCGTGACGCGGCGCCAGCAGGTCTTCGGTTTCACCCATGAGGAACTGAAGATGATCGTCGCCCCCATGGCCCAGACGGGCGCGGAGCCGATCGGCTCGATGGGCTCCGACACGCCGCTCGCCGTGCTGTCGGATCGGCCGCGGTTGCTGTTCGACTACTTCATCCAGTTGTTCGCTCAGGTCACCAACCCGCCGCTGGACGCCATCCGCGAAGAACTGGTCACCTCGCTGCGCGCTTCCTTCGGGCCTGAGGCGAACCTGCTCTCGGCGGGGCCCGAATCCTGCCACCAGATCGTCATCGGTTACCCCGTCCTCGACTCCGACGAACTGGCCAAGCTGGTCCGGATCAACCGCGACGGCAGCCAGCCCCGGTACGACGCCTATGTCGTCCGTGGCGTCTACCGTTTGCTGGGCGGGCCGGAGGAACTGGAGCGTCGGCTGGAGGAGATCTGCGCGGAGGTCAGCGCGGCGATCGACCGCGGCTGCCGCACGATCATCCTGTCGGACCGGCACAGCAACATCGACATGGCGCCGATCCCGTCCCTGCTGCTCACCGCGGCGGTTCATCACCACCTGGTGCGCGACAAGACCCGCACCCAGGTGGGGCTGATCGTCGAGGCGGGCGATGTCCGGGAAGTCCACCACGTCGCGCTTCTGATCGGCTACGGCGCCGCCGCGGTCAACCCGTACCTGGTGTTCGAATCGGCCGAGGACCTGGCGCGGCGGGAGCTGTTCGTCACCGTCGATCCCGAGAAGGCCGTCAAGAACGTCCGTAAGGCGCTGGGCAAGGGAGTGCTCAAGGTGATGTCCAAGATGGGCGTCTCCACCATCGCCTCCTATGCGGGCGCCCAGATCTACGAGGCGCTCGGACTCTCCTCGGCGCTGGTGGAGAAGTACTTCACCGGGACGCCGAGCCGGGTCGAGGGCATCGGGCTGGGCGAGATCGCCCGCGAGATCCAGGCCCGGCACGACATCGGCTACCCGATCGACCGGCGCACCCAAGCGCACCGCACCCTCGGCGTGGGCGGCGAGTACAAGTGGCGCCGCGAAGGTCCGCCGCACCTGTTCGACCCGGAGACGGTCTTCCGGTTGCAGCACTCCACCCGGCAGAAGCGGTTCGACATCTTCCAGCAGTACACGGCCCGGGTGAACGACCAGTCGCGTCGCCTGATGACGGTGCGCGGCCTGCTCGAGTTCGACCTGGAGTCGCGTACTCCCGTGCCGATCGAGGAGGTCGAGCCGATCAGCTCGATCGTCACCCGGTTCTCCACCGGCGCGATGAGCTACGGCTCCATCAGCCGCGAGGCTCACGAGACGCTCGCCGTCGCGATGAACCGCCTCGGCGGCAAGTCGAACACCGGCGAGGGCGGCGAGGATCCCGAGCGGCTCCACGACCCGGTGCGGCGCTCCGCGATCAAGCAGGTCGCCTCGGGCCGGTTCGGCGTCACGAGTGACTACCTCACCAATGCCGACGACATCCAGATCAAGATGGCCCAGGGCGCCAAGCCCGGCGAGGGCGGTCAGCTGCCCGGCCAGAAGGTGTATCCGTGGGTCGCCCGCACCCGGCACTCGACGCCCGGCGTCGGCCTGATCAGCCCGCCGCCGCACCACGACATCTACTCGATCGAGGACCTCAAGCAACTCATCCACGACCTGAAGTGCGCCAACCCCGTGGCCCGCATCCACGTGAAGCTGGTCTCCGAAGTCGGCGTCGGCACCGTGGCGACCGGCGTCAGCAAGGCCAAGGCCGACGTGGTGCTCATCTCGGGTCACGACGGTGGCACGGGCGCCGCGCCGCTCACCTCGCTCAAGCATGCGGGCGGCCCGTGGGAACTCGGCCTGGCCGAGACCCAGCAGACTCTGCTGCTCAACGGTCTGCGTGGCCGGATCGTCGTGCAGGTGGACGGACAGCTCAAGACCGGCCGCGACGTCGTGATCGGTGCCTTGCTCGGCGCGGAGGAGTTCGG
The DNA here is from genome assembly GCF_036744435.1 of Propioniciclava sp. Taxonomy (NCBI): domain Bacteria; kingdom Bacillati; phylum Actinomycetota; class Actinomycetes; order Propionibacteriales; family Propionibacteriaceae; genus Propioniciclava; species Propioniciclava sp. The sequence continues at coordinate 23,744 of NZ_DAIOIA010000035.1, forward strand.
CTTCGCCACCGCACCGCTGGTGGTCAGCGGCTGCATCATGATGCGGGTGTGTCACCTGGACACCTGCCCGGTGGGCGTCGCGACGCAGAACCCGGAACTGCGGGAGAAGTATTCCGGCCACGCCGACTACGTGGTCAACTTCTTCGAGTTCATCGCCCAGGAGGTGCGCGAGCACCTGGCTCAGCTCGGCTTCCGCAGCATTGAGGAGGCCGTCGGCCATGTCGAGGTGCTCACCACCAAGAAGGCCGTCGACCACTGGAAGGCCGAGGGCCTCGACCTCAGCCCGATCCTGCACCGGGTGACCACCGACGGCCCGCTGCACTGCGTCACGACGCAGGACCACGGCCTGGGAGCCAAGCTGGACAACAGCCTGATCGCGCAGGCCGCGCCCGCGCTGGCCGACGGCACCCCGGTGCGGATCACCGGCACCGTCTCGAACGTGGACCGCACCGTCGGCACCATGCTCGGCAACGCGGTCACCAAGGCCACCGTCGGCGAGGGGCTTCCCGAGGACACGATCGACGTGACCCTGGTGGGCACCGGTGGCCAGAGCTTCGGCGCGTTCCTGCCCCGTGGGGTCACCCTGCGGCTCATCGGCGACACCAACGACTACTTCGGCAAGGGGCTGTCGGGCGGACGCCTGATCGTGCGTCCCGACGAGGCGTCCCGGTTCGTTCCGGCCGAACAGATCATCGCCGGCAACGTGATCGGCTACGGGGCCACCTCCGGGGAACTGTTCATCCGCGGACAGGTGGGGGAGCGGTTCTGTGTGCGCAACTCGGGGGCGTCGGCGGTCGTCGAGGGGGTGGGTGACCACGCGCTGGAGTACATGACGGGCGGGGAGGCCCTCATCCTGGGGCCGACCGGACGCAACGTCGCCGCCGGCATGTCGGGTGGGTTGGCGTGGATCCTCGACGTGGACCGCAATCGCCTCAACACCGAACTGGTCGATGCGGCAGAACTCACCGATTCCGACATCGACCGGATCGCGACGCTGCTGCGCAAGCACGTCGAGTCGACCGGATCGACCATCGCGCAGGGCCTGTTGGACGCGGGTCAGCAGGCCTGGCGGGACCGGTTCACCAAGGTGCTGCCGCGTGACTACGCGCGCGTCATCGCCGCCCGCGATCAGGCTGCGATCGACGGGCTCGACGAACACGACACGACTCAGAAGATGATGGAGGCCGCTCATGGCTGATCCGAAGGGCTTCATCAAGGTCCCCCGTGAGGTCGCCGGTCGGCGACCCGTCGCCGACCGGGCCGCCGACTGGGACGAGGTGTACCCCGGTTCGCCCGGGCGTGCGGTGCTGCCGATCATTCGGCAACAGGCCTCCCGCTGCATGGACTGCGGCATCCCGTTCTGTCATCAGGGCTGCCCGCTGGGGAACCTGATCCCCGAGTGGAACGACCTCATCTACCGCGATCTGTGGCGTTCGGCCACCGACCGCCTGCACGCCACCAACAACTTCCCCGAGTTCACGGGCCGGCTCTGCCCGGCCCCGTGTGAGACGGCGTGCGTGGTGGGCATCAACCGCGAGCCGGTCACGATCAAGAACGTCGAGGTGGCGATCGCCGACAAGGCCTGGGACGACCGCCGGGTCGTTCCGGTCGTGCCGGAATGGCACACCAACAAGACGGTTGCCGTCGTCGGGTCGGGTCCCTCCGGGCTGGCGGCTGCCCAGCAGCTCACCCGCGCCGGGCACACGGTCGTGGTGTACGAGCGGGCGGACGACATCGGCGGGCTGCTGCGGTTCGGCATCCCCGAGTTCAAGATGGAGAAGAAGGTCCTGAACCGGCGCCTCAAGCAGATGCGCCAGGAAGGGACGGTGTTCAAGCCGCGCACCACCATCGGCGTCGACATCACCGGCGCCGAACTGCGCGACCGCTTCGATGCGGTCGTGCTGGCCATCGGCTCGACCGTGCCCCGTGACCTCCCGGTTCCCGGGCGCGAACTGGCCGGCATCCATCAGGCGATGGAGTTCCTGCC